>NZ_LXSM01000017.1:0-269633 GCF_001648395.1 Eikenella sp. NML03-A-027
CGGTTTCTACCTCTACCACAAACTGCGCTACCGCACCCGGGTGATTCCGCTTGAGGAAGTGGATTTGGGCGACGAGGAAGAGGACGAAGACGAATAAGCCCCATCATATAAAAGGCTACCTGAAAACCGTGTTTCAAGTTTTCAGGTAGCCTTTTGTGGTTGTGTTATATTGCTTTTTATTTTTACGGTTTCAGGTAGCCTTATGTCATCGCCATCCACTTCCACCATCGCCGCCATCGCCACTGCCGCCGGGCAGGGCGGGGTGGGCGTTATCCGGCTTTCCGGCAAGCAGCTGCTGCCGCTGGCGCAGCAAATCAGCGGCGGCAAAACCCCGCAGCCGCGCCGTGCACTCCACACCGATTTTGTCGATGCTGCAGACGAAGCCATCGACAACGGCCTTCTGCTCTATTTCCCCGCGCCCGCCAGCTTCACCGGCGAAGACGTGATCGAGCTGCACGGCCACGGCGGGCGCGTGGTGTTGCAAATGCTGCTGCAACGTTGCTTCGAGCTGGGCGCGCAGCCGGCCGAGCCGGGCGAATTCACCAAACGCGCCTTCTTAAACGGCAAGCTCGATTTGGCGCAGGCTGAAAGCGTGGCCGACCTTATAGATGCCGCCAGTCAATCCGCCGCCCGCCTGGCCGTGCGCTCGCTCAAAGGCGCGTTTTCCCAGCAGATTCACGAGCTGGTGGACGAACTCATCACCCTGCGCATGCTGGTGGAAGCCACCCTGGATTTTCCCGAAGAAGACATCGATTTCCTGGCCGAAGCCAAAGTGGATGAGCGCCTTGCCGCCTTGCAGGAGCGCCTTGCCCGAGTGCTTGCCCAAGCCGAGCAGGGCGCGATTTTGCGCGAAGGCATGAACGTGGTGCTGGTGGGCGCGCCCAATGTAGGCAAATCCAGCCTACTCAACGCTTTGGCCGGCGAGGACGTGGCCATCGTTACCGACATTGCCGGCACCACCCGCGACACTGTGCGCGAGCAGATTACGCTCGAAGGTATCCCCGTACACATCATCGACACCGCCGGCCTGCGCGATACCACCGACCCGGTGGAGCAAATCGGCATCGAGCGCAGCCGCCAAGCCGTGCAGCAGGCCGATGTGGCCTTGATTCTCATCGACCCGAACGAAGGGCTGAACGAGGCTACCTGTAAAATCCTCGCTCAGCTGCCGCCCGGGCTCAAACGTATTGAAATCCGCAATAAAATCGACCTCAGCGGCGAAGCAGCGGAAAGCTGCGAGCAAAGCGGCCAACCCAGCGGCGCCGACACTCTGATCAAACTTTCCGCCAAAAACGGCGCCGGGCTCGACCTGCTCAAACAGGCGCTGCTGCGGCAAATCGGCTGGCAGGGCGAAAGCGAAAGCCTGTTTCTCGCCCGCAGCCGCCACCTGCGCGCGCTGGAAGCCGCCCAAGCTGAGCTCGAACTCGCCGCCCTGTGCGGCCGCCAGCAGCTCGAACTCTTCGCCGAACACCTGCGCCTGGCACAAAACGCCTGCAATACCATCACCGGCGAATTCAACGCCGATGACCTTCTGGGCGTGATTTTCAGTCGCTTCTGTATCGGCAAATAGAGCGGTTGGAAGGCGAATAAACCACACGTTGTGGACTTGTTTCCCGCTTGCAGTAAGAAAAAGGCTACCTGAATTTTCAGGTAGCCTTTCTGCGTGGCATAACTGTTTTGGAAGGGATTTTTATTAATTAAATGATTGATATTATATAAATTTATTCTTTATGGTGATGATGGGATAATGGAATGAGCTGGCTGCCGCAAGCTTCCGGCACATGGCTGGCATGCCCCGAAGCAGCTCGCTATAATGCAAGCTATTATTATTTTTATGCAGTTAAATTTCTCAATTCATATTCTGTTTTTACGCCAACTATATAGCGATACGACCTGTTGGAAATTGAAATAAATTCAGCTATATCATTTCGATGTTTTCAAACTGCGCCGCTGTGTTTCAGGTAGTCTTTCCACATTTCACGAGGAGAAACCCAATGGATATTTTGTCGCGCCTTCATGCTCTGCCTTTAAGTCGTTTCCACTGCCGCCTGCTGGCCTTAATCGGGCTGGGCTGGCTGTTTGATGCGATGGACACGGGTATGGTGTCGTTTGTGTTGGTTACTTTGGCTAAAGAGTGGGGCTTGAGTGCGCAGCAGTCGGGTTGGGTGGTGAGCATCGGCTTTGTGGGCATGGCGCTGGGCGCGGTGTTGAGCGGCTGGGCGGCCGACCGTTTCGGGCGGCGCAATGTGTTTGCCGGCACCATGGTGCTCTACGGCGCGGCCACGGGTTTGTGCGCGTTGTCGACAAACTTGGACGCGCTGCTGTTTTTCCGCTTCTGGGTGGGCTTCGGCTTGGGCGGGCAGCTGCCGGTGGCGGTGTCGCTGGTGAGCGAGTATGCGCCGCCGAAGGTACGCGGGCGGTTTATCGTGCTGCTGGAGAGTTTTTGGGGCTTGGGCTGGCTGGCGGCGGCGCTGGCCTCGTATTTCCTGATTCCGAAATTCGGCTGGCACAGCGCGTTTGCAGCGGGCTCGGTGCCGCTTTTGTATGCGTTTGCGGTGTGGAAGCGGTTGCCGGAATCGGTGCCTTATCTGATTGCGGCGGGCAGGGCGGAGGAGGCGCACGAATTGGTGTGCCGTTTGGAGGCGGAATCGGGCGTGGCGCAGGCGGTGGAAATGATTGTGCCGCCCGTTCAGAAGAAGGAGAAAATCCGCCTCGCACAGCTGTGGCGGCCGCCGTTTGCCCGCCGCACGCTGATGCTGTGGCTGATTTGGTTCGGCATCGTGTTTTCTTATTACGGGATTTTCACTTGGCTGCCCAAGCTGTTGGCGGGGCAGGGTTATTCGGTGGTGAAAACGTTTGAATATGTGCTGGTGATGATTCTGGCGCAGCTGCCGGGCTATTTTGCGGCGGCGGTGCTGGTGGAGAAAATCGGGCGCAAGGCCACGCTGGCGGGCTTTTTGGGCGCGTGTGCGGTGTGTGCCTATTGCTTCGGCCAAAGCGGCTCTACGCTGGAAATTATGCTGTGGGGCAGTTTGATGTCGTTTTTCAACCTGGGCGCGTGGGGCGTGCTCTACACTTACACGCCGGAGCTTTATCCGGTGCGCTTCCGCGCGTTTGGCTCGGGCTGGGCGGGCGCGGTGGGGCGCATCGGCGGGATTGTGGCGCCGATGGTGGTGGCCGGTATGAGCGGCAGCGGCGGGTTCGCGCGGATTTTCGTGATGTTTGCGGCGGTGCTGGCGGCGGTGGTGATGGTGATCGTGCTGCTGGGTGAGGAAACGAAGGGGCGCACGCTGGAGGAAATCAGTGCGAATTGATGGGGTGGAGCGCTATAAAGGCTACCTGAAAATTTTGGTTGAGCAGAAACTTTGCTGTATTGTGTTTTTAACTGCGTTGAAACTTCTCTTTCAGGTAGCCTGCCGTTTGGTTTTTGGCTACACTTGCCGCCTTCGGAATCAAGCTTCCGACCAGTCAGGGCAGGCCGTGGACATTGTGACCCGGCTTTGCCCGTCGGCGACATTGCGCTGCCGCAAACTTTTATTGAAGGAACACTCCTATGACCACCCTCTCCCCGGTGGCTTTGCGCCGTCAAACCGAGCCTAAGCCGCATCCCACTGCGCAGTATTGGAAAAAATGCGATGTGGAAGCCCTGTTCGGGCTGCCCTTTCTCGACCTCGTATTCCGTGCCGCCGAAATCCACCGCCAAAATTTCAACCCGCGCGAAATCCAGCTTTCCACCCTGCTTTCCATCAAAACCGGCGGCTGCCCCGAAGATTGCGCCTACTGCCCGCAATCGGCGCACCACAATACCAATCTGGGCAAAGAGCAGATGATGGATGTGGGCGAAATCGTGGAAAAAGCCAAAATCGCCAAATCGCGCGGTGCCAGCCGTTTCTGCATGGGTGCGGCATGGCGCGGGCCGAAGCCGAAAGATGTGGCCGTGGTGTCCGAAATCATCAAAGCCGTGAAGGGGTTGGGCATGGAAACCTGCGGCACGTTCGGTATGCTCGAAGACGGCATGGCGGAAGACTTCAAAAAAGCCGGCCTGGACTACTACAACCACAACCTCGACACCGACCCCGAGCGATACAACGACATCATCCACACCCGCAAACACGAAGACCGAATGGACACCTTGGGCAAAGTGCGCAATGCCGGCCTGAAAATCTGCTGCGGCGGCATTGTGGGCATGAACGAAACCCGTGCCGAGCGCGCCGGACTAATTGCTAGCCTCGCCAACCTCGACCCACAGCCGGAAAGCGTGCCGATTAACCAGCTGGTGAAAGTGGAAGGCACGCCGCTGGCCGATGCCGAAGATTTGGATTGGACGGAGTTTGTCCGCACCATTGCCGTGGCGCGGATTACCATGCCGCACAGTTTCGTGCGCCTTTCCGCCGGGCGCAGCAATATGCCCGAATCCATGCAGGCGATGTGTTTTATGGCAGGCGCGAACTCGATTTTTTACGGCGATAAGCTCTTAACCACGGAAAACCCCAATGAAGACGGCGACCGCCTACTGATGGCTAAGCTGGATTTGGTGCCGCTGGTATACCATGCCGAATCTGACGAGGCGGCGGAAAGGCTACCTGAAAACCACCACGCAGTCGGCGGTTGCGGCGGCGGACATTGCGGCTGTGCGCATTGAGTTTCAGATTTCAGGTAGCCTGAAGTGGAAAACAAAAAACAGCATGATGTTGCGTCATGCTGTTTTTATATGTAGAGAGGCTACCTGAAAGATATTTGCTGCCGTTGTCTGCCAACTGATAGCAGTCTTATTCGTTTTCCTCTGCATGCCTTGCCAAATGCCGCAGCGCCGCTGCCAGCTCCGGGTGGTGTGCCAAATCATCCGCAGCGGCCAAGCATTGTTTGGCGGCGGTGCGGCTCAGTTTGGCCTGTTTTTCTTTCGGCCGTTCCTGTTCCGGCGGGCTGATTTTCACCTGCACTTCGCGCACTTCCGGGCACACCGCACGCCAGGCCGGCAGCAGCCCCGCCGCGAGCATCCGCAGCCGTGCCGCTGCCATATTGTTGCTTGCATACCAAACCAAAACCCCTTCGCGCACCCGTACTGCCTGACAATGTTGTTGTAGCTTGGTTGGCAGCCGTGCTTCCAGTGCTTGGGCGGTATGCCGCCAGCTCTCGGCCTGCATAATCAGGTCGTGCAACCGCGATTCGCCGCGGCTGAGGCTGTCGCGGCTGTGCAGGCTGTGGCGGCCGGGGTTGAGGCGGTTGAGGTCGGACATGAAAGGCTACCTGAAAAGTGGGGTTGGGCAACGGCAAAGCAGGCAGGATACACCTAAAAACCTCATCAAGAGGCTACCTGAAAACAGGCAAACTGCCGCTGCCGATAAAAAAGCCTGCCCGATGCGCTTGAAATCCTGCCAGGGCGAGCCATATTCCCAAGCGCGAACAGGTTTGATTATGCTAGAATTACCCGTTATTTTACTATCGCAGTGGATTAGATTTGAACCGGAATAAGCCGGCAGGCGAATGCCGCCGCGGTTTGAATCGAGCACACGGGGCAACAGCAATACCGCATAAGGGATTAAATATTTTATGATTACTTCACTGGCCAAAAAAGTGTTCGGCAGCCGCAACGACAGGCTTCTGAAACAATACCGCAAATCCGTGGTACGCATCAACGGCATGGAAAAAGATATCCAGCAGCTCGACGATGCGGCGCTGCAAGCCAAAACCGCAGAATTCAAACAACGGCTCGCCAAGGGCGAAACCTTGGACGACATTTTGGAAGAAGCTTTTGCCGTGTGCCGCGAAGCTTCCCGCCGCACACTGGGCATGCGCCATTTTGATGTGCAGCTCATCGGCGGCATGGTGTTGCACCAAGGCAAAATCGCCGAAATGCGCACCGGCGAAGGCAAAACCCTGGTAGCCACGCTGGCCGTGTATCTGAACGCGCTCGCCGGTAAAGGCGTGCACGTGGTAACGGTAAACGACTACCTCGCCGCCCGCGATGCCGATATCATGGGCCCTCTCTACAACTTCCTCGGCATGAAAGTGGGCGTGATTGTGGCCAATATGGATCAGGCCGCCAAGCACGAAGCCTACAACGCCGACATCACCTACGGCACCAACAACGAATTCGGCTTCGACTACCTGCGCGACAATATGGTGCACCAGCTGAGCGACAAAGTGCAGCGCGAGCTGAACTTCGCTGTGGTGGACGAAGTGGACTCCATTCTGATCGACGAAGCCCGTACCCCGCTTATCATCTCCGGCCAGGCCGACGACAACACTGATCTGTATTTGGTGATGAATAAAGTGCCCGCCCAGCTGGTACGCCAAAAAGAAGAAGAGGGCGAGGGCGATTATTGGGTGGACGAGAAGAACCGCACCATATTGCTCAGCGAAGCCGGCCATGAACATGCCGAGCAAATCCTCACCAGAATGGGCCTGCTGCAGGAAGGCGATTCGCTCTATTCCACCGCCAACATCGCCCTGATGCACCACCTGATGGCCGCTTTGCGCGCCCACAGCCTGTTTAATTTGGACGAGCATTATGTGGTGCAAAACGGCGAAATCGTGATTGTGGACGAATTCACCGGCCGCCTGATGACCGGCCGCCGCTGGTCGGAAGGCCTGCATCAGGCCGTGGAAGCTAAAGAAGGCGTGGAAATCCGCCAAGAAAACCAAACCTTGGCCTCCATTACCTTCCAAAACTACTTCCGCCTCTACAGCAAACTCTCCGGCATGACCGGCACCGCCGATACCGAAGCCTACGAGTTCCAAAGCATCTACGGCCTGGAAACCGTGATCATCCCCACCAACCGGCCGATGATCCGCAAAGACTTCAACGACCAGGTATTCCGCACCGCCGAAGAAAAATTCGAAGCCGTGGTGGCCGATATTAAAGAGCGCCATGCCAAAGGCCAGCCCATTCTGGTGGGCACCACCAGCATCGAAAACTCCGAACTGGTGTCTAATATGCTCTCCCGCGCCGGTTTGGCACACAATGTGTTGAACGCCAAAGAACACGCCCGCGAAGCCGACATCGTGGCGCAGGCCGGCAAAACCGGCATGATTACCGTGGCCACCAATATGGCCGGCCGCGGTACCGACATCGTGCTCGGCGGCAACGTGAAACACCTCAGCCACATCATCCGCAACGATCCCGATTTAAGTGAAGAAGAAAAAGCCGCCCGCATCAAAGAGCTGGAAGATGGCTGGCAGGAAGAGCACGACCGCGTAATCGCGGCCGGCGGTCTGCACATTGTCGGCACCGAGCGCCACGAAAGCCGCCGTATCGACAACCAGTTGCGCGGCCGTTCAGGTCGTCAGGGTGACATCGGCTCCAGCCGCTTCTATCTCTCGTTTGAAGACCCGCTGCTGCGCCTCTTCGCGCTCGATCGCCACGCTGCCTTGCTCGATAAACTGGCGCCGGAACGTGGTGTGCCGATTGAAGCCAATCTGCTCACCCGTCAGATTGAAAGCGCCCAGCGCAAAGTGGAAGGCCGCAACTTCGATATGCGCAAACAGGTGTTGGAATACGACGACGTGGCCAACGACCAGCGCAAGGTTATCTACAGCCGCCGCAATGAAGTGCTGGAGACTGAAGACAACTCTGCCATGATGACCGAGATGCGCAAAGAAGCGCTCGATAACTTAGTTGATTTGTATATGCCCGCCGACAGCATCGAAGAGCAGTGGGATTTGGTGGCGCTGGAGAAACAGTTGTTTGCCGACTTCCACATTCACGCCCCGGTTACCGAGTGGCTAAAGCAAGACCCCACTCTTGACAACCAAGATGTGAAAGAGCGCGCTTGGAAACTGGCACAAGATGACTACGCCGCCAAAACCGATATGGTAGGCGCCGGGTTGATGCATCAGTTCGAACGCAATATCTTCCTGCAAGTGATGGATAGCCAATGGCGTGAACACCTCTCCGCTATGGACTACCTGCGCCAAGGCATACACCTGCGTGGCTATGCCCAGAAGAATCCGAAGCAGGAATACAAAATGGAATCTTTCGAGATGTTCCAAAACCTGTGGCAGAGCATTCGCGGCGAAACCGCCAGGCTCCTGTCGCAAGTGCGTTTCGAGCAGAATGAGCTGGTGGCCAAGGAAAGTGCTCCCGTGCAAATGGCCTATCAAGAAAACCATGCTCCAGCGCCGGATATCAGCTACTTGGCTGTTAATGGCAGTACTGCCGAAGCTGCTGATTTTGCCGAGGACGACTTCAGCCCCGAAGCCCTTACTGCCCGCGGCCAAATGGTACACCGCAACGACCCCTGCCCTTGCGGCAGCGGTCTACGCTACAAACAATGCCACGGCAAACTGGACTAAACTACTCTGTTTAAACTAGGTAAAAATAAAGGCTACCTGAAATTTCAGGTAGCCTTTGATTAAGCCTGAAGGATTAGTTCTGGCCTTCTTCCGGACGCATATGCGGGAACAGGATAACGTCGCGGATGCTTGGGGCGTTGGTCAGCAACATTACCAAGCGGTCGATACCGATACCGCAACCGCCGGTGGGCGGCAGGCCGTATTCCATGGCGCGGATGTAGTCGGCGTCGTAGTTCATGGCTTCGTCGTCGCCGGCTTCTTTCTGTGCCACTTGCGATTTGAAGCGTGCAGCTTGGTCTTCCGGGTCGTTCAACTCTGAGTAGCCGTTGGCCAGTTCGCGGCCTACTGCAAACAGTTCGAAACGTTCGGTAAGCTTCGGATTGGTATCGGAAGCGCGAGCCAAGGGAGACACTTCAACCGGATAGTCGATGATGAAGGTGGGGTTCCACAGCTTGCCTTCGGCACAGCCCTCAAACAAGGCCAGCTGCAGGCTGCCGATGCCGGGGGCGGCAGGCAGGTCTTCGCCGTGTTTTACCACTTCTTTTTTCAGCCATTCTTCATCGTTCAGCTGCTCGTCGGTGTAGTGCGGATTGTATTTTTTGATCGCGTCCACGATGGTGAGGCGGTCAAAGCATTTTTCCAAATCCACTTCTTTGCCGTTGTAAGGAACGTGCAGGCTGCCGCAAACCTCTTTGGCGCAAGCGCGGATCACGCCTTCGGTCATGTCCATCATGCGGTGGTAGTCGCAGAATGCTTCGTAGAACTCCATCATGGTGAACTCGGGGTTGTGGCGGGCAGACACGCCTTCATTGCGGAAGTTGCGGTTGATTTCAAACACGCGCTCGAAGCCGCCAACAGTCAATCGTTTCAGATAGAGCTCAGGAGCGATGCGCATAAACAGCGGAATGTCCAGAGCGTTGTGGTGGGTAACAAACGGACGAGCCGCTGCGCCACCGGCAATCGGGTGCATCATCGGGGTTTCCACTTCCAGATATTTTTCACCGATCATGAAGTTGCGGATAGTCTGGATAATGCGAGCACGTTTTCTGAAGATCTCGCGTGATTCGGCATTCACGATCAAATCAGCATAACGCTGGCGGTAGCGGGTTTCCTGGTCTTTCAGGCCGTGCACTTTGTCGGGCAGGGGGCGCAGTGCTTTGGCCAGTAGACGGATTTGGCTTACGCGTACAGTCAGCTCGCCGTGGTTAGTTTTAAACAGCACGCCTTCTGCGCCGAGGATGTCGCCCAAGTCCCAGTGCTTGAACTCTTCGTGAATCTTCTCACCAACACCTTGGTCATTTACGTAGAGCTGGATTTGACCGGAAACGTCTTGCAGGGTGGCGAAGCTGGCCTTACCCATATCGCGTTGCAGCATCATGCGGCCGGCCACCTTGACGGTTACGTTCTTTTCTTCCAACTCTTCCTTAGACAGTTCGCCGTATTGGCTCTGCAGGTCACCAGCAAAAGCATTGCGGCGGAAGTCGTTCGGGAATGCTACGCCATGCTTGCGGATTTCTGCCAATTTCTCGCGACGAACTGCCATGACCTGACTTTCGTCTAATTGGGGGGTGTCGGTATGTTGAGATTCATTCATGATATCCATCCATATATTAATGAGAAGCAGCGGTCTCGGGCAGACGGTCTGTCTCTGTGGTTGAAGAACTTCATTTCTGAAGATGCCGTTGCATCAATCGCCCTTACCGCGAGGTTGACGAGGATCAATGTTTGTACATTCATTTGCGGCAAACCTCACAGCTTTACGCAAAGGCATGGCTGTAAAGTAAAGGAAAGGCGAGGTGTATGTCAAGCGGGTAAATCAAAATTTTTTCAAGTGTTAATGCTTGAGGTGTGGCAATAATGAAAACAATCTGTCTGCAGAACAACTAGATTACTGCGGCGCAAAAGGATTTATGCGGCCATATCGGCAGCGCGGGCGATGGCCAAGCCTTTTGCTGGCTGAGGTAGCGCGGGTTATCGGGGCATTCGCGTCCAGGGTTCGTTGGCGGTCAGGGGTTGTGTGACAATAATGGTCACGCAGTCGTGGGCGTAGTCGCCGCGGCGAAATCTACAGTTACGTCGTTGTCGATAAGGTGCGCTTCGCCGAAGGGGGCGGATGATACGGATGATGTAATACAGCAGAGTGCTGGCGTGGGCAAACAGGATTTCTCTGTTGGACAGCATGAAATTGAATAATTCGTGGTGGCGGATTTGGGCGGTGAATGTGGCCACTTCGGTAAATAGTCTGCCCATCGGCAGTTTGTGCTCAAAACGGCTGTGCAGTTGTTCCAGTTAATATCAAAGCAGAAAACACGTTCGGAGTCAGTGTTGCCGAACGGGGCGGTAGTATTTGCCTTCTTTAGGTTGGAAACCACCAAGGTGGCCGTTGTGGGCAAACAGCCAGTATTTGCCCAATATTTCGCGGATGAAGGGGTGGGTGTTGGCCAGGCCGACGCTGTCTTGGGTAGCCTTGCGGATGTGGGCGATGACGTTGGTGGATTTGATTTGGTAGGTTTTTACCACAAACTCGGCCATCGGCGAGTTGGCGCAGGGCTTATCGTCGTGTCGATCGGTAGGCCTGCCGCACAAGCGGAATTCTTCAAAGGAGAAAACGATGTCGATTGGGGTGTTGCAGTTCATGCCCCCCAAGCTGTACATGATGAGTTCCTTGAGATTAGTTGGTGAAACTGGCAGGCGTTATGCCGCTATGGTTATTTTAACAACGGCCTTGAGGCTACCTGAAACCTGTTCTGTTGCCATGTCGATATAACGCGTGGTTATATGCTTGCATTTGGAAGGCATGCATTAATTTCAGGTAGCCTTACTGTGTGGGATTAAGGCAAAGTTTCTACTTGAAAGTTTTGGTGAAAATATAGTATAGTTAGTATCTTGGCATTTTTGGCCAAGTTTTTGTTTTGTTCAAAAGGTCGGCCAATCGTAGCGGACCCGTTGTTATATAAGGAAGAATCATGACTTTAGGTCTGGTTGGGCGAAAGGTGGGCATGACTCGCGTGTTTACTGAGCAAGGTGTTTCCGTGCCGGTAACCGTGTTGGAAATGTCTCCTAATCGCGTCACTCAAGTAAAATCCAAAGATACCGACGGCTATTTTGCTGTTCAGGTTACCTTTGGTCAGAAGAAAGTCAATCGTGTAAACAAGGCGGAAGCCGGCCACTTTGCGAAAGCAGGTGTTGAGGCAGGTCGTGGTTTGCATGAGTTTGCTTTGACTGAAGAAAAATTGGCTGAATTGAAAGTGGGCGACGAAGTAACTGTTGCTATTTTTGAAGCTGGCCAGTTTGTGGATGTAACTGGCACCTCTAAAGGAAAGGGCTTTGCCGGTACTATCAAGCGCCATAACTTTGGTGCGCAACGTGCTTCTCACGGTAACTCCCGTTCTCACCGTGTTCCTGGTTCTATCGGTATGAACCAAGATCCGGGTCGTGTGTTCCCGGGTAAACGTATGGCTGGTCAGTATGGTAATACCACTGCGACCGTGCAGCGTTTGGAAGTGGTTCGTGTGGATGCGGAACGCAATCTGCTGTTGGTTAAGGGTGCGGTTCCTGGTGCCGCCAATGGTGATGTGGTTGTTCGCCCCAGCATGAAAGTAGGTGCGTAATGGAATTAAAAGTAATTGATGCTAAAGGCCAGGTTTCAGGTAGCCTTGCTGCTTCCGATGCGCTGTTTGCCCGTGAGTATAACGAGGCATTGGTCCACCAGCTGGTTACTGCTTTTTTGGCAAATGCCCGTTCTGGTAACCGTGCACAGCTGACTCGTGCTGAAGTAAAACACTCCACCAAAAAGCCGTGGCGTCAGAAGGGCACAGGTCGTGCTCGTGCTGGTATGTCTTCCTCTCCGTTGTGGAGAGGGGGTGGTCGTGCGTTTCCAAACAAACCCGATGAAAACTTTACTCAGAAGGTTAATCGTAAGATGTACCGTGCCGGTATGGCGACTATTTTGTCCCAGTTGGTGCGTGATGAGCGCTTGTTTGTGATTGAAGAGCTGTCTGTTGCTACTCCTAAAACCAAAGCTTTTGCTGAGCAAGTGAAAAATTTGGGTATGGAGCAGGTTTTGTTTGTTACCAATCAGCTGGACGAAAACGTATATCTGTCTTCACGTAACCTGCCAAATGTGTTGGTTCTGGAAGCTCAGCAGATTGATCCGTACAGCTTGCTTCGCTATAAAAAAGTAGTGGTAACTAAGGAAGCGGTTGCACAACTTGAGGAGCAATGGGTATGAATCAACAACGTTTGATGAAAGTAATTTTGGCTCCTGTTGTTTCTGAAAAGAGCAATTTGTTGGCTGAGAAACGCAACCAGATGACTTTTAAAGTGTTGCCTGATGCAACCAAGGCAGAAGTTAAAGCTGCTGTTGAATTGTTGTTTGGTGTTCAGGTAGCCTCTGTGACTACAGTTGCAATCAAAGGGAAAGTAAAGCGTTTTGGTCGCACTCTGGGTCGCCGCAGTAATGTGAAGAAAGCTTATGTCAGCTTGGCTGCCGGACAGGAGCTGGATTTGGAATCTGTTGCAGCAGCTGCAGATAAGGAATAAATATTATGGCTATTGTAAAAATGAAGCCGACTTCTGCAGGCCGCCGCGGCATGGTTCGCGTGGTTGCAGAGGGTCTGCATAAGGGTGCTCCTTATGCGCCGCTGGTGGAGAAGAAAAACTCTATCGCTGGCCGCAACCATAACGGTCATATCACTACTCGTCATAAAGGTGGTGGGCATAAACATCACTACCGCGTAGTAGATTTTAAACGCGATAAGGATAATATTCCTGCGAAAGTTGAGCGTATTGAGTACGATCCGAACCGTACTGCTTTCATTGCGCTGCTTTGCTACGCTGATGGTGAGCGCCGTTATATTATTGCTCCTCGCGGTATCCAAGCGGGTGCCGTGTTGGTTTCTGGCGCAGAAGCTGCAATCAAAGTTGGTAATGCTTTGCCGATTCGTAATATTCCGGTTGGTACCACCATCCACTGTATCGAGATGAAACCTGGCAAAGGTGCTCAGATTGCTCGTTCGGCTGGTGCTTCCGCGGTTTTGCTGGCTAAAGAAGGTGTTTACGCTCAAGTTCGTCTGCGTTCAGGTGAGGTGCGTAAGATCCATATCGATTGCCGTGCCACTGTTGGCGAAGTTGGTAATGAAGAGCAAAGTCTGAAGAAAATTGGTAAAGCTGGTGCTAATCGCTGGCGTGGTATTCGTCCGACCGTTCGCGGTGTGGTAATGAACCCTGTGGATCACCCACATGGTGGTGGTGAGGGTCGTACCGGTGAGGCTCGTGAGCCTGTCAGCCCATGGGGTACTCCGGCTAAGGGTTACCGAACTCGTAATAATAAGCGTACGGATAATATGATTGTTCGTCGCCGCTATTCAAATAAAGGTTAATTGATATGGCTCGTTCATTGAAAAAAGGTCCATATGTCGACCTGCACCTGCTGAAAAAGGTTGATGCTGCTCGCGCCGGTAATGATAAGCGTCCTATTAAAACATGGTCTCGCCGCTCAACAATTCTCCCCGATTTTATTGGGTTGACTATTGCGGTACATAATGGCCGCACTCATGTGCCTGTGTTTATTAGCGATAATATGGTTGGCCATAAGTTGGGTGAGTTTGCGCTTACTCGTACTTTTAAAGGACACTTGGCTGATAAAAAGGCTCAGAAATAAGGTGAATTATGAGAGTATCTGCACAACATAAAAATGCCCGTATTTCTGCTCAAAAAGCCCGGTTAGTTGCTGATTTAATTCGAGGCAAAGAGGTAGAGCAAGCTCTTAATATTTTGGCATTTAGCACAAAGAAAGGTGCTGAGCTGATTAAAAAGGTATTAGAGTCTGCTATCGCTAATGCTGAGCATAACGAAGGCGCTGACATTGATGAGCTTAAAGTTGTAACGATTTTTGTGGACAAGGGGCCGAGCTTAAAACGATTCCGTGCCCGGGCAAAAGGTCGTGGCAACCGTATTGAAAAACAAACGTGTCATATTAATGTGACAGTAGGAAACTAAGGAAAAGCTATGGGACAAAAAATTCATCCAACTGGCTTTCGCCTAGCTGTAAATAAAGACTGGTCATCTAAGTGGTTTGCTAAGAGCACAGAATTTGCTGCTGTATTGAAGCAGGATATCGATGTGCGTGATTATTTGCATAAGCGCTTAGCCAATGCTTCAGTAGGCCGCGTAGTGATTGAGCGTCCGGCTAAATCTGCTCGCATCACCATTCATACTGCACGCCCTGGTGTCGTGATTGGTAAAAAGGGCGAGGATATTGAGGTATTGAAGCAAGATTTGCACCAATTGCTTGGTGTTCCTGTTCATGTGAATATCGAAGAAATTCGTAAACCTGAATTGGATGCGCAAGTTATTGCTGATGGTATCGCTCAGCAGTTGGAAAAACGTGTACAGTTCCGTCGCGCAATGAAGCGCGCTATGCAAAATGCTATGCGTGCTGGAGCTAAAGGTATCAAAATTATGACTTCAGGGCGTCTGAATGGCGCGGATATCGCTCGTAGCGAGTGGTATCGTGAGGGTCGTGTGCCGTTGCATACTTTGCGAGCAGCTGTTGAATATGCCACTAGCGAGGCTCATACCACCTATGGTGTTATAGGCCTGAAAGTATGGGTTTATAAGGGCGAGACTGGACAGTTGTTGGAAAATACCAACACTGAGAATAAGCGTAGAAAAGGAGGTGGCCGCCATGCTACAGCCGGTTAGAATGAAATATCGCAAGCAGCATAAAGGTCGCAATACTGGTGTCGCTACTAATGGATACGATGTCAGCTTTGGTAATTTTGGTTTGAAGGCAATTGGTCGTGGCAGATTAACGGCTCGACAGATTGAAGCGGCTCGACGTGCTATGACTCGTCATATTAAGCGTGGTGGGCGTATTTGGATTCGTGTGTTTCCAGATAAACCTATTACTGAAAAACCAATCCAAGTACGTATGGGTGGCGGTAAAGGCTCTGTAGAGTATTATGTCGCTGAAATCAAGCCTGGCAAAGTGCTCTATGAAATGGATGGAGTATCAGAATCCTTGGCTAGAGAGGCGTTTGCTTTAGCGGCTGCAAAATTGCCTATACGTACAACATTTGTGTCCCGGCAGGTAGGTAAATGATGAAAATGATTGATTTAAAAGACAAATCATTGGAGCAGCTGGAGGCTGATCTGGTTGGTTTGTTAAAGACGCAATTTAGTTTGCGTATGCAACATGCTACTGGCCAGCTAAGCAAGAATAGTGAGCTGAAGCGCGTTCGTCGTGATATTGCTCGCGTAAAAACCAAGTTAGCTGAGAAAGGGGTTGGCAATGAGTGATGCCAAAATTATTCGAACTTTGCAAGGTAGGGTGATCAGCGACAAGATGGATAAAACAGTAACCGTCTTGATTGAGCGCAGAGTAAAACACCCCTTGTATGGTAAGATTATCCAGCGATCCACTAAAATTTACGCTCACGATGAGCGAAATGAGTGCAAAGTGGGTGATGTGGTGGTAATTGCTGAGGGTCGCCCTTTGTCCAAGACAAAGTCATGGGTTGTCCAAAGCCTGCTTGAGAAGTCTCAAGAAATTTAGTTGTAATTTTGGTATTTTTGTAGGCGAGGTCTTGCAGTAGGAAAGAAAAGGCTGTAAACTCCTCGCCTTTCTAGCTTCTAGTTTCCTAGGAGTTTCTCCCTGTCGGGGCCAAAACTGATCTATTTTGGTAGATGCTGGTCATCTATTTGAGACTAATGATAGGTTAAGTTGGTTTTAAAAAGGTAATGACATGATTCAGATGCAGACTATTTTGGATGTGGCTGATAACTCTGGTGCTCGTCGCGTTATGTGCATTAAGGTGCTTGGTGGTTCTAAGCGCCGTTATGCAAGCGTTGGTGATGTTATTAAGGTATCGGTTAAGGATGCGGCTCCACGTGGCCGAGTGAAAAAAGGTGATGTATATAATGCTGTTGTTGTTCGTACAGCTAAAGGCATTCGTCGTGCAGATGGTGCGTTAATTAAATTTGATAATAATGCTGCTGTACTGCTGAATACTAAGCTTGAGCCTATGGGTACACGCATTTTTGGGCCGGTAACGCGTGAATTGCGTACTGAGCGGTTTATGAAGATTGTTTCGTTGGCTCCTGAAGTGATCTGAGAGATAAGATTATGAGTAAAATTATTAAGGGCGATCATGTTGTTGTTATCTCGGGTAGAGATAAAGGTAAGCAGGGGCAAGTTACCCGTTTGTTAGGTGATAAGGTGGTTGTTGAGGGAGTGAATCTTGTTAGGAGGCACCAAAAGCCTAATCCTATGCGTAATATTGAGGGTGGTGTGGTTGTTAAAAATATGCCTATTCACATTTCAAACGTCGCTATTTATAACAAAGAGACGCAGAAAGCGGATCGAGTTGGTATTAAGTTGATTGATGAGAATGGCAAGGTTAGACGTGTGAGAGTGTTTAAGTCTAACGGTACTGAGTTGGCTTAAGTTGAGCTAAGGAAATTTAGGTATGGCACGGTTGAGAGAGTTTTATATTGAGACGGTTGTTCCTGCGTTGATGTCGCAGTTTGGGTATAAGTCCATCATGGAGGTTCCTCGTATTGAAAAAATAACATTAAATATGGGGGTTGGTGAGGCAGTTGCTGATAAAAAAGTGATGGAGCATGCTGTTAGCGATTTGGAAAAAATTGCTGGGCAGAAGCCTGTTGTTACTTTGGCTAGAAAATCAATTGCTGGGTTTAAGATCCGTGATGACTATCCGGTTGGTTGCAAGGTTACTCTTCGTAAGGAGAGGATGTTTGAATTTTTGGATAGATTAATTTCTGTAGCTTTGCCGCGTGTTAGAGACTTTCGAGGGGTGAATAGTAAATCTTTTGATGGTCAAGGTAATTATAATATGGGTGTTCGTGAGCAGATTATTTTCCCTGAGATTGAGTACGATAAGATTGATACACTTCGTGGGTTAAATATCACGATTACTACTACTGCGAAAACGGATGAAGAGGCAAGAGCATTGCTTTCGCTTTTTAAATTTCCATTTAAGGGATAATCATGGCAAAAAAAGCTCTTATTAATCGAGAAGCTAAACGCGTTGCGCTTGCAAAAAAGTATGCTGCAAAGAGGGCTGCAATTTTTGCAGTAATTAATGATGCAGGGGTAAGTGATAAAGAGCGATTTGAGGCTCGTTTAAAGCTTCAAGCTATTCCTCGAAATGCATCACCTATTCGTCAAAGAAGACGCTGTGCTTTAACGGGGCGACCACGTGGCACCTTCCGTAAGTTTGGCTTAGGGCGTACTAAGATTCGCGAGATTGCGATGCGTGGTGAGATTCCTGGTGTTATTAAGGCCAGCTGGTAAATTTTAAGGATAATGGTAATGAGTATGCATGATCCTATTTCTGATATGCTGACTCGCATTCGTAATGCGCAGCGTGCAAATAAAGCTTCCGTTGCTATGCCTTCTTCTAAGGTGAAATGTGCAATTGCTAAAGTTCTGCAAGAGGAAGGGTATATTGATAGCTTTTCGGTGTCTTCTGGTGTGAAGCCCGTTTTGGAAATTCAGTTGAAGTATTACCTGGGAAAGCCGGTAATTGAGCAGATTAAGCGAGTTTCTCGTCCCGGCTTAAGGGTGTACAAGGGTGCAGATTCAATTCCGCGAGTTATGAATGGGTTGGGTATTGCTATCGTTAGTACATCCAAGGGCGTGATGACTGGGCATAAGGCTCTTGCCTCAGGTGTGGGTGGTGAGTTGTTGTGCATCGTGGCTTAACTTTAAGTGGCCAATTAAGGAGCTTTATTTAAAATGTCTCGTATAGCAAAAAATCCAGTGCATGTCCCTGCTGGTCTTGATGTTGAGCTTGGGGCTGGTAAGTTGGTAATAAAGAATAAGAGTGACAAGTTAAGTGTTGCAGTGCCTAGTAGTATCTTGGTTCAGTTTGCTGATGGGCAGTTAGTATTTTCTGCTGTTACTGATACTAAAGAAGCAGATACAATGTCAGGTACTATTCGGGCGATTGCAGCTAACATGGTTAAAGGGTTGGCTGAAGGATTTGAGAAAAGGTTACAGTTGGTTGGTGTGGGGTATCGTGCACAGGCCCAGGGCTCTACCTTAAATCTTTCTTTGGGATTCTCGCATCCTGTTGTTTATGATATGCCAGCAGGTGTGTCTGTTCAGACACCGTCTCCCACGGAGATAGCGCTGAAGGGCGCCAATAAGCAAATTGTAGGGCAGGTAGCAGCTG
Source organism: Eikenella sp. NML03-A-027 (assembly GCF_001648395.1). NCBI lineage: Bacteria > Pseudomonadati > Pseudomonadota > Betaproteobacteria > Neisseriales > Neisseriaceae > Eikenella > Eikenella sp. NML03-A-027. Next base: position 18,498 of record NZ_LXSM01000017.1, read on the forward strand.
AAATTCGTGGTTTTCGACCTCCTGAGCCTTATAAAGGTAAGGGTGTACGCTATTTGGACGAAGTGGTAGTTTTGAAAGAAGCAAAGAAAAAATAGCTAAGGAATTACATTCATGGATAAGTATACTAGAAGAGCTCGTCGCGCGCATAAAGCGCGTGCGCGCATAAAGCAACTTGGAGAGATTAGGTTGTGCGTATTTCGAAGTAATAACCATATTTACGCACAAATAATTGATGCGAGTGGTGGTATTGTTTTGTCTCAGGCTTCTACAGTAGAGTCAGAGGTAAGAAAAAGCTTAGACTCATGCAGTAATGTTCAAGCTGCATCTTTAGTGGGTAAAAGAATTGCGGAAAAAGCTAAAGCATTAGGTATTGAAAGAGTTGCTTTTGATAGATCTGGTTTTCAGTATCATGGGCGTGTCAAAGCATTGGCAGAGGCCGCTCGTGAAAATGGCCTGAATTTCTAGGATAATAGTTACAGATTTGAGGATCAGATAATGGCAAAGCAAGATATTGAAGAACGTAATGATGGCTTGATTGAAAAAATGGTTGCTGTTAATCGTGTCACCAAGGTAGTTAAGGGTGGTCGAATCATGGCGTTTTCAGCACTGACAGTGGTTGGTGATGGTGATGGCCGTATCGGAATGGGTAAAGGTAAATCTAAAGAAGTACCTGCTGCGGTTCAGAAAGCTATGGATCAGGCTAGACGTTCAATGATTAAGGTATCATTGAATAATGGAACTATTCACCACGAGGTGGTTGGTAAACATGGTGCTACAAAGGTGTTTATGCAGCCTGCAAAAGAAGGTAGTGGTGTAAAAGCCGGTGGCCCAATGCGACTAATTTTTGAAGCAATGGGGGTTCATAATATTTCTGCAAAAGTACATGGTTCTACTAATCCATATAATATCGTTCGAGCCACTTTAGACGGTTTGGTAAAATTATATGCCCCGAGTGAGGTGGCAGCTAAACGCGGTATGTCTGTGGAAGAGTTGGGGGTTTAAGATGAGTACGCAAAAGACAATTATTGTAACGCTTACTAAGAGTTTGATTGGTACGGTTAAATCTCATCGGCAGTGTGTCCAGGGCTTGGGTTTGCGCCATCGGCATCATTCAGTTGAAGTGTTAGATACTCCTGAAAATCGTGGAATGATTAATAAAGTAAGTTATCTCTTGAAGGTTGGGGGCTAATTATTTATGTTTTTGAATACAATTCAACCATCTGCAGGCTCTATCCATGTTAAGCGTCGTGTTGGACGTGGTATTGGTAGTGGTCTTGGTAAAACGTGTGGTCGTGGACATAAAGGGCAAAAAAGCCGTGCTGGTGGATTTCATAAGGTTGGTTTTGAAGGCGGGCAGATGCCTCTTCAGCGCCGCCTTCCCAAGAGGGGCTTTAAGCCAATCTCTTCTTTGAAAGCAGCAGTTATTACTTTGTCTGACTTGAATAAAGTAAATGGTAAAGAGGTTGATATCCTAATATTAAAACAAAACGGCTTATTAAACTCTGAGGTGAGCGCGGTTAAAGTGGTTGCTACTGGGTCTATCGCTAAAGTACTTACTGTTCGTGGCGACGTTAAGGTTACCAAAGGTGCTCAGGCAGCTATTGAGGCTGTTGGTGGGGTTGTAGAGTTGTCTTGATATTTGTTGAAAATACCGAGAGGTGGCTGTAATTAGGAATTTAGCAAGAATGAATGATTTGAGAAGACGCCTGTTGTTTTTGCTCGGGGCTCTTATCGTCTTTAGGGTAGGGGCTCATATTCCTGTACCTGGAGTCAATGCTGCAGCACTCGCTAATAGTTTTAAGGAAGGTAATGCCGGTATCTTGGGGATGCTTAATCTCTTCTCTGGCGGTTCTTTAGAGAGGTTTAGTATTTTTGCCATAGGAATTATGCCATATATTTCAGCATCTATTATTATTCAATTGGTTGCTGAGGTACTACCATCGTTAAAGGCCTTGAAAAAGGAAGGGGAAGCGGGACGCCGAGCTTTGACCAAATATACTCGTTGGGGAACTCTGATTGTTGCGATAGTACAAGCATTTACAGCGGCGGCGTTTGTTTATCAGCAACCAGATCTTGTAGTGATTGGACGGTCAGAGTTCTACATTTCTACAATTACGTGTCTGGTAACCGGAACCATGTTCTTGATGTGGCTTGGAGAGCAGATGACTGAGCGTGGTATTGGTAATGGTGTTTCATTATTAATTACAGCAGGAATTGTGGCTGCTCTCCCTGGCGCGGTTAGTAACTTGTTGAATCTGGCAATTACTGGTGCTAGTGGCTATGGGGTAATTCTTTTTGTATTGTTCGGTGGGTTGTGCCTGATCTATATAGTTGTTTATATTGAGAGTGCTCAGCGTAAGATTCCTATTCATTATGCGCGTCGACAAATCGGGAACCGAATTGTACAAGGACAGAAAACCCATTTGCCATTTAAAATAAATATGGCAGGCGTGATTCCTCCAATTTTTGCATCTAGCGTAATTTTATTCCCGTCTCAAATTATTGGGTGGTTGGATAAAAGAGTGGATGGTAATGTATTTGTTGATTTTATCGCTGCTAATCTTTCCCCAGGTAAATCTTTATATTTGGTAGTATTTGCAGCGGCCATAATTTTCTTCTGCTATTTTTATACTGCGTTAGTATTTAGCCCAAGAGAAATGGCTGAGAATTTGAAGAAAAGTGGGGCTTTCGTCCCAGGTATTCGGCCAGGTGAACAAACCTCAAATTATTTGGAAAAAGTGGTTATGCGCCTTACCTTCTTTGGTGCGTTGTATATAACTATTATTTGCTTGATTCCAGAGTTTGTTACGGGAGTGCTCGGCATTCCATTTCATTTGGGTGGAACGTCTCTTCTTATTTTGGTTGTTGTTACTATGGACTTTGGTACTCAGGTTGCTTCCTATCGTATGAATCAGCAGTATGAGCATTTAATGAGGAAAGGTTCAGCTAAGAAGTAATTGTACTATGTAAGTAAAGAGATTATGGCTAAAGAAGATACTATACAAATGCAGGGCGAGGTATTGGAGACTTTGCCTAATGCGACCTTTAAAATTAAACTGGAAAATGGCCATGAAGTATTAGGACATATTTCTGGGAAGATGCGAATGCACTATATCCGGATTTCACCTGGTGATAAGGTTACTGTAGAAATGACACCTTATGACTTATCCCGTGCTCGTATCGTTTTTCGAGCTCGTTAAATCATGAAAAGGAAAATAAATGCGTGTTCAACCATCGGTAAAGAAGATTTGTCGCAATTGCAAGGTTATTCGTCGCAATCGCGTTGTGAGAGTGATCTGCACAGATCCACGTCATAAACAGCGACAAGGCTAATTGTTTAAAATAAAATATGCTATGCTTGTGTAGCTTTTCGTCTTAAAAGGAAACGAAGAATGGCTCGTGTTGCAGGAGTGAATATTCCTAATAATGCCCATGTTGTAATTGGTTTGCAGGTAATTTATGGTATTGGCGCCAGTCGCGCAAAATTGATTTGTAATAATGCAGCTATTGCTCCTGATATTAAGGTAAAGGATTTGACAGAGGGGCAGTTAGATGCTTTGCGTGAGCAGGTTGCGCAGTATGAAATTGAAGGTGATCTGCGTCGTGAAATTACTATGAATATCAAACGACTGATTGATATGGGTTGTTATCGTGGGTTTCGTCACCGTCGTGGTTTGCCATGTCGTGGGCAGCGTACTAGGACTAATGCCCGTACTAGAAAAGGTCCTCGTAAGGCAATTGCAGGCAAAAAGGGTTAGGAGATTAAGTTAAATGGCTAAAGCAACTACAGTTGCGCGTGCGCGTAAAAAAGTACGGAAAGTAGTGAATGATGGTATTGTCCATATTCATGCCTCTTTTAATAATACTATAATTACCATTACTGATCGACAGGGTAATGTTCTGTCTTGGGCTACATCTGGTGGTGCAGGGTTTAAAGGATCTCGCAAAAGCACCCCTTTTGCCGCTCAGGTAGCTGCTGAAGCAGCTGGTAAGGCTGCGCAGGAATATGGTGTGAAAAATTTGGAAGTTCGCATTAAAGGGCCTGGGCCTGGTCGAGAGTCTTCTGTTCGTTCTCTAAATGCTATCGGTTTTAAGATTGTAAGTATTACTGATGTTACTCCATTGCCTCATAATGGATGTCGTCCACCTAAAAAACGTCGTATTTAATCTGGAGTAATTAACTTATGGCACGTTATATTGGCCCTAAATGCAAATTAGCTCGTCGTGAAGGTAGCGATCTTTTTTTGAAAAGTGCGCGCCGTCCTATTGAGTCAAAATGTAAACTTGAAAACGCTCCTGGTCAGCATGGTGCAAGAAGAGGTCGTTTGTCTGACTATGGTATTCAGCTACGTGAGAAACAAAAAATCCGTAGATTATATGGTGTGTTAGAGAGACAGTTCCGCCGTTATTTTGCTGAAGCCTCACGTCGTAGGGGTGCGACTGGCGAGCTGTTGTTGCAGCTGCTTGAGTCACGTTTGGATAACGTGGTATATCGCATGGGTTTTGGTTCTACTCGTGCGGAAGCTCGTCAGTTGGTATCCCATAAAGCAATTTTGGTGAATGGCGAAGTAGTTAATATCCCGTCTTTCCAGGTAAAAGCGGGAGATACTGTCTCTGTGCGGGAAAAAGCTAAAAAACAGGTTCGTATCCAAGAATCATTGCAATTGGCTGCTCAAATTGGCTTGCCAAGCTGGGTTTCTGTAGATGTCGATAAGCAAGAGGGCGTATTTAGAAATATGCCTGACCGTGCTGACTTGTATAGTGATATTAACGAGCAGTTAGTGGTTGAGTTTTACTCAAAATAATTTCATTGGCTCAAAAAAGGGGGCAGTTAAATGCAAAACAGCACCTATGAATTTCTGAAGCCGCGACAGATTGATGTAGATGCTTTGTCTGCAACGCGTGCAAAAGTTTTTATGGAGCCATTTGAGCGGGGTTTTGGTTATACATTAGGCAATGCGTTGCGCCGTATATTGCTATCATCAATGAATGGTTTTGCACCTACAGAGGTGGTAATTGACGGTGCACTGCATGAATATTCTACTTTAGATGGTGTTCAGGAAGATGTTGTAGACATATTGCTGAATATTAAAGGAGTGGTATTCAAGCTTCAGGGACGTGATTCGGTCCAGGTTAGCTTAAATAAATCAGGTAGTGGGGTAGTAACTGCTGCTGATTTGGAATTGCCGCATGATGTGGAAGTAATTAATCCAGAACATGTTATTTGCCGCTTGTCTGATAATGGCAAGATTGAACTGACAATTACTGTAGAAAAGGGTCGTGGCTATCAAACTGTTAGTAGCAGGGATGATGACCACAAGCAAATTGGCGCTATTCATTTGGATGCCAACTTTTCTCCTGTTCATCGTGTTAGCTTTGAGGTTCAGGCTGCTCGTGTGGAGCAGCGGACGGACTTGGATTGTTTGGTTTTAGATATTGAAACCAATGGTGCAATTGATCCGGAAGAGGCAGTGCGTCGAGCAGCTCGGATACTGATTGATCAAATGTCGGTATTTGCTGACTTGGAAGGGACACCGGTTGAAGAGTCTAAAGAAGAAGCTCCGCATATCGACCCGATTCTGCTACGCCCAGTAGATGATTTGGAATTGACTGTTCGTTCAGCGAATTGCTTGAAAGCTGAAGATATCTACTATATTGGTGATTTGATTCAGCGAACCGAAACCGAATTGCTGAAAACCCCGAATCTTGGCAGAAAATCTTTAAACGAGATTAAAGAAGTATTGGCTTCAAAAGGCTTGACCTTGGGCTCAAAATTGGATGTGTGGCCACCTGTTGGTTTAGATAAGCCTTAATATTTAATTGAAAAGGATAATAAAATTATGCGTCATGGTAATGCCAACCGCAAATTAAACCGCACAAGCAGCCATCGTGCAGCGATGTTGCGTAATATGGCTAATTCGCTTTTAACCCATGAAACTATTGTAACTACTCTGCCTAAGGCTAAAGAGTTGAGACGAGTAGTAGAGCCTTTGATTACTTTGGGTAAGAAGCCTTCTTTGGCTAATCGTCGTACTGCCTTTAACAGAACTCGCGACAGAGATGTTGTAGTGAAACTGTTCGATGAGTTGGGTACTCGTTTTGCCAGCCGCAATGGTGGTTATGTTCGTATTTTGAAATATGGCTTCCGTAAAGGTGATAATGCGCCGTTAGCATTGGTGCAATTGACCGATTTAGCCGCTGAAGACTCAAATACTGAGGCTGCATAACTGTTTGATTGAGCTGTTGCTGAAAGCTGAATTCTGTGGATTACATAGAATTCGGCTTTTTTTATTTGTTGGGCTTTGAATTAAGCTTTATATTTGTTTCAAATAGGGATGAGACAAGGTGGTAAGTTGCGGACAGCACAGAGGAGTGTGGCAAAGCAAACTAAATTTATATTCTATTTATGTAACAATTAAATGGCCAACTCCTTCTTTCTTCAAAGCTCTCTTCTGAAAGGCGTTGAATCTAATCGTCCCATATTTGGAATCATGCACAACTCCGCTACTTTTGCTGAACTTCGGTGCAGTATCCTATCTTGATGGACAGGACACTAATCCCGTTTATTCAGTGCTCTCAATTCTTATGATTGGCACACTATTTTCAGGCAGCTTTGTTCGTATTCCAGCTGCGGATACTAATCTACCCCCGCAATAGCTATCTGCTACACCTCCTATCCAAGCATCGGTATAATCCCTTAAGGTTAGCCAGATCCACCAATCGGCCGGCTAAATACATTCCCAATATAAGGCAGTATAGCAAGCTAATACATAGCCAAGACTAGGCTAATTTGCTAGCAACCCTGTGTACAAAATGCTTTCCTGCAACCAACACACCAATTATCTAATAAGGATACCCACCATGCCCTACCAAGTACAGCTTCCCATCGTTATCACGCCTGCTGATCTGCTTCTACATTGCAGCGGCCCCACGCACGAAGCCTGGGATGGCCAACCGCGTGTATTTTTGCCGATTACCTCCAACGGCAGCATCGAATGCTCGTATTGTGGCAGCATCTATCAGCTCAACGGCGAAGTAGGTGGGCATTACTAACGCTCTGGTTTTAGTATAGTGGGGCAGTTCGCAACTGTTACCGCCTTGGCCCTCTTAGCATTACTACAGGAATCCCTCTATAACGGCATACCAAAGCCGCCAGAGTCTGCCTGAAAAATGTCTACGCCGCTGTTCTATAGCGAACGTTAGATTCATTCGCTATATCCCGCCGATTCCTTGCCATGCCCAAAAATATCCTCATCATCTCTCCTTCTTGGATTGGCGATTGCGTGATGACGCAGCCGCTTTACCGCCACCTGCACGAATTGCATCCCGGCTGCCGGATTGACATATTTGCGCCCAAGTGGTCGATGGCCGTGTTCGAACGCATGCCCGAAATCAACCGGATTTTGGAAAACCCCTTCGCTCACGGCGCATTGCGGCTGCGCGAGCGTTGGCGGCTGGGCAAGGAGCTGGCGCGGCGCGGCTATGACCAAGTGATCGTGTTGCCCGGCTCATTTAAATCTGCGCTGATTGCCCGCGCCGGCGGTATTGCGCAGCGCACCGGCTATGTGGGCGAGAGCCGCTATCCGCTGCTTAACGACATTCGCAAGTTGGACAAGGCCGCACTGCCGCTGATGGCCGATCGTTACACTGCCTTGGCCTACCCGAAATGCGTGCCGTTCGAGCCACGCCGCAACGATTTTCCCCGGCTTGCCGTTTCCGCTGCCGCCAGCGAAGCCGCCATGCATGCCCATGGTTTGAGGCACGACCGCCCCGCGGCCGCTTTCTGCCCCGGTGCGGAATACGGCCCGGCTAAACGCTGGCCGCCACGCCATTTTGCCGCATTGGCTAAACGCTACGCCGCTGAAGGCTATCAGATTTGGTTATTCGGCTCGACCAAAGACCACGAAACCGCCGAAGAAGTACAGCGGCTTTCAGGTAGCCTTTGCACCAATTTGTGTGGACGGACCAGCCTTTCCGAAGCCATCGATTTGCTCGCCCTGGCGCAAATCGTGGTGTGCAATGACAGCGGCCTGATGCACCTGGCTGCCGCGCTGAATCGCCCGCTGGCTGCCGTGTACGGCTCGTCTAGCCCAGAGCATACCCCGCCCCTGAGCTTGCATGCGCAGGTGGTGAGCCTGCACCTCGAGTGCAGCCCCTGCTTCAAGCGTGAATGCCCGCTCGGCCACACCGATTGCCTCAACAAGCTCGAGCCGGATTTGGTGTACCAAGCCGGCTGCCGTGCTATCTGCTCCCGCTTCCCCGAACAAACGCCTGAAACTCCAGCAAAATGAGCGTACCCACTACCTTAATCTGGTTCCGGCAAGACCTGCGCACCGACGACCAGCCTGCCCTACAAGCCGCCACCCGCACCGGCCGGCTGCTGCTCGGCCTGTATGTGTGGCCGAACGACAGTGCACTCACGGCGAGGCGACGCTATTTTATTTGGCAGAGCCTGCGCGATTTGCAGGCACGGCTGGCCGAATGCGGTATTCCGCTGCATGTGCGCGGAGGTAATCCCGTGCAGGCGGTGGCCGAAATGGCGGCATATTGCCGTGCGGCAGAAGTGGTGTGTGCAAGCGACGGGGCAGGGCAGGGTGCATTACGCGCCGTGCTGGAAAAGCAGGGCTGCCGGCTGCACGGCGTGGCCGACGGCCTGTTGCAGCCGCCCTTCCAATTTATCCGTTCGCCGTATTTCAATGAGCCGGCCTTTGCCGCGTTTCAGGTAGCCTGGCAGGCCGCATGTGCCGAACAATATGCCGCTTGGCAAGCACCGGCCTGGCCGCCGCCGGATTTGGCCGCGCAGCAGAAAAGGCTACCTGAAAATCTGAAAACTGCCGCGCTGCCTGCTGTCCCCCGTGCCGTGCTCACCATTCCCGGCGGCGAAACCGCCGCCCGGCGGCAGCTGGCCGAATTTTTGCCGCGCCTGCCGTATTACCCGGTGTTGCGCAGCCTGCCCGCCCAACACGGCAGCTCGCAGCTCTCGCCGCATCTTGTGTTTGGCACGCTGTCGGTGCGCCGGGTGTGGGCGGTGGCCGGCAACTCGCCTGATGCTACTGCCTGGCGCGAAGCTTTGGCCCGGCGCGAATTTTGGCGGCATTATTTCCGCCAATATCCCGATGTGCTGCAGCAAGGCCTGCCCGAACACCGTGCCGCAGCCGGGCAGGCCAACCAAGTGCTGATGGCCGCTTGGCAGCAAGGCATAACCGGCTACCCGCTGGTTGATGCCGCCATGCGCCTGCTGCGCGACACCGGCTGGTTACCGCACAGCCTGCGCCATTTCTGCGCCGCTTTTTTCTGCCACGTGCTGGGTGGCCGCTGGCAGGATGGTGCCGGCTGGTTTGCCCGCCAGTTGCTGGATTTTGAGCCCGCCGCCAACAGCGGCAACTGGCAGCTGGCTGCCGGCTTGGGTGGTAAGCGAGTTGAACGGCAGCCCTTCAACCCCGTGGTTTGGTCACAAAAGCTCAATCCCGACGGCCAATTCATCCGCCGCCATCTACCGCAGTTGGCACATCTCGATAGCCGCCGTATCCATGCCCCGTGGCTGGCCACAGCGGAAGTGAACACCAACGGCTACCCGGCGCCGGTAGTAGATTATCGGGCGCGCTAGGGCAGGGCGATGAAGAGGCTACCTGAAAAACGGTTAACTTCGTTGCCGCTTTCAGGTAGCCTCTAGCTTTGGCGCGAACTTTATGGCTTTGGCGCTATAATTCCGCCTTTACACAACCAACGACTGCTTGCCATGTACCGATTGATGAGCGATGCTGCCAACCTGATGCGGCTGCGATTGCGCCCTGCCGAAGAATATGCCTACTCACTACCGGATTGCCTGGGCGCGCTGGTGATGGTGGCTGCCGTGAACACAGCGATGCTTTCGCCCGTGCTGACCGGGCAATACGGCATGATAGTGTTTGTGTTTTGCCTAAATTTGGTGAAATGGCCGGTGTTTGCCGGCGTGATGACCCGGCTGATGGGTGCACTCGGTGGCCGGCGGCAATCTTTGTGGGGCTACACGCTGCTTACTGAAGTGCTCTCTTTGCCTGCTTTGTTGATTCTGTACGTACCCAGTCTGGCACTGTTGCTGCAAGTTTGGATGGCTTGGGCGTTTGCCGTGGGTGTGATGGGCTATGCCCGCCTTTGCGGCGTGCGTCTGTGGCAGGTGTTGCTGGGCTATTTTGCCGGTTTCTGTACTTTATTGGTAACGGCCATGGTCGTTATGGTATTGTTTGCTTCGGCCGGTATCATCAACCAAACGCAATTGGAGCAGAATATGCAGCGCTGGCAGGAGCAGATGAGCGCGCCACAGCAACAGAAATAAACGGCTGCTTGAGCATATGAAAAGGCTACCTGAAAACAAATTTTCAGGTAGCCCTTTGCTTGCAGGTATATGCTGCTTAACGGCCGTCTATCCGGCGTATGGCGGCGTCCACTTTGGCTCGGCGCTCGGTTTCCTTGGCGCGGGTTTGGTGCAGCAGTTCTGCAGCGGAGATGCCGCGTTTGGGGGCTTCTGCAGCGGCGTATTCGACCATTTTGCTGTCGAGATAGGTTTCAATCTCACGGCGCAGACGGGCGCGTTCGACTCGGCTCTCGGCGCACAGTTTGCCCAAATCAGCGTTGGTGGGGCGGGCCGTATGGCTTTGATTTGGAGATTGCCTAGCTTGCTGGCGGCATTGATCCACTTTGGGGTGGTTAAACAGCAGTATCATGGATAAATCGTTGAAATAGCTTGATGCTTCAGGGCTTTCCCGATAACAGAGCGTACCGTTGGCCAAGGTGTTGGTATCTTTAATTAGCTGCTCGCACTCGGCAGCTAGTGAGGCATGGTCGGTGCTTGGCCGGGTTTGAGCAAAGGCAGGCACGGCGAAGGGGGCCAGTAGCAGGAGGGCGAGGGATTTTTTCATAATATTGATTCCTCTAGCAGAGTTGCTTCAGCAAGAAACGGCAGTAGAATGTATCAGAAAAGGCTATCTGAAAGCAAGGTTTCAATGCAGCACAGTGTAGTTTCTGCGAAGCTAACAATTTTCAGATAACCTTTCCGCATTTAGCAAACCTTATCCCCGGGCTGAGCACCAGTATCGGGGCTGAGGATACGGGAGGAGCCGTCTGGCAGTTCGGCGGAGAGGATCATGCCTTCGGATACGCCGAATTTTGCCATTTTGCGCGGGGCGAAGTTGGCGACGGCGATGACCATGCGGCCGTTCAATTCGGCGGGGTTGGGATAAGACGCGGCGATGCCGGAGAAGATGATGCGTTTTTCAAAACCGAAATCGAGGTCGAATTTCAAGAGTTTGGTGCTGCCTTCGACGGCTTCGCAGTTTAATACTTTGGCGACGCGCATGTCGATTTTTATGAAGTCGTCGAAGCTCGCTTGTTCGGCAACTTTTTCGTATTTACTTTCTTCGGCGGCAGGCGCGGCTGCGGCGGCAATGCTTTGTTTGTTGGCTTCGATTAAATCGTCCACTTGTTTTTGCTCCACTCGTTGCATTAAATGTTCGTATTTGTTGATGGTGTGTCCACCCAAGGTTTCGCGCGTGTTCGCCCAGGTAATCGCGTCCAGATTGAGGAAACGCGCGGCGTTGGCGGCGGTTTGCGGCAACACGGGGGCGAGGTAGGCGGTCAGCATGGTGAAGGCGTTGATGAGTTCGCTGCATACTTCATGCAGGCGTTCGTCTTGACCTTCCTGTTTGGCGAGCTCCCACGGCTTGTTGGCATCGACGTATTCGTTCACGACATCCGCCAATGCCATGATGTCGCGCAGGGCGCGGGCGTATTCGCGGTTTTCGTATTGCTCGGCGATGGTGTCGCTTTCAGCAGCGAGTTTTTGCAATAACGGGCTACCTGAAACGTCTTTCAGACGGCCTTCAAAGCGTTTGGCCAGAAAGCCCGATGCGCGGGCGGCGATGTTGACGTATTTGCCGACGAGGTCGCTGTTGACGCGGCTGATAAAGTCTTGCAGGTTCAAATCGATGTCTTCGATTTTGCTGTTGAGTTTGGCGGCGATGTAGTAGCGCATCCACTCGGGGTTCAGGCCTTGTTCCAGATAGGATTTGGCGGTAATGAAGGTGCCGCGCGATTTGGACATTTTTTGTCCGTCGACGGTCAGGAAGCCGTGTGCGTACACGCCGGTCGGGGCGCGGTGGCCGGAGAAATGCAGCATGGCGGGCCAGAACAGGGCGTGGAAATAGAGGATGTCTTTGCCGATGAAGTGGTACATCTCGGTTTGGCTGTCGGCTTTGAAGTATTCGTCAAAATCGATGCCGATCCGGTCGCACAGGTTTTTAAACGAGGCCATGTAGCCGACGGGCGCGTCCAGCCAGACGTAGAAGTATTTGCCCGGCGCGTCGGGGATTTCGAAACCGAAATATGGCGCGTCGCGAGAGATGTCCCAGTCGGACAGGGTGGTTTCTTCGCCTTCGCCCAGCCATTCTTTCATTTTGTTGAGGGCTTCGGCTTGCAGATGGGGCTTGCCGTCGTGCAGGTTGTTGCCGGAAGTCCATTCTTTCAGGTAGCCCGCACATTCGCCCAGTTTGAAGAAGAAGTGTTCGGATTCGCGCAATTCGGGTTTGGCACCGGAAACGGCGGAATACGGGTTAATCAGTTCGGTCGGGGAATAGGTGGTGCCGCAGACTTCGCAGTTGTCGCCGTATTGGTCTTGGGCGTGGCATTTGGGGCATTCGCCTTTAACGAAGCGGTCGGGCAGGAACATTTGTTTTTCGGGGTCGAAAAGCTGCTCGATGACGCGGCTTTCGATTTTGCCGTTGGCTTTCAGCGCACGGTAAATCTGTTCGGAAAACTGTTTGTTTTCAGGTGAATGGGTGCTGTAATAATTACTATAGCCGATGTGGAAGCCGGTGAAGTTGGCGATGTGCTCTTCGCGTACTTTGGCAATCATGTCTTCGGGCGCGATGCCTTGTTTTTGCGCGGCCAGCATCACGGGCGTGCCGTGAGTGTCGTCGGCGCAGCAGTAGTGGCACTCGTGGCTGCGCAGTTTTTGGAAGCGCACCCAAACGTCGGTTTGGATGTGTTCGACCATGTGGCCGAGGTGGATGCTGCCGTTGGCATAGGGTAGGGCGGAGGTAACCAAGATTTTACGTTGCAGTGATTTGGTCATGATTCGCGGTTTGTTGGAAAGATGGAAATGGGTGGTATTATGCCACAAAGGGCCTGCCCTTAGCAGATGCAAAGGCTACCTGAAATTGAGCTTTGCCGTGCTGAATTGCAACAGCGCTTTCAGGTAGCCTGTGTGCTTAGGGCTGTTTGTTTTGCTCTTCTGTTTTGCTTTTTTCCGGGAACACGAAAGAAGCGGCCACGCCCAAGGCCAGTACCACCAGCACCACCACCAGCGAGGCGTTGGGCGAAATTTCATAGCCGTGTTGGAACAGGTGCTCGGAGGCGGAAAGCACCAGTTTTACCGCGATAAAAAACAGCAGTGCCACCACGGCTTTTTCCAGGTGCACCAAATAGCCGCGCAGGGCTTCGAGCACGAAATACATGGTACGCAAGCCGAGGATGGCGAACATCATGGCGCTGTACACAATCAGCGGCTCTTTGGATACGGCAATCACCGCCGGTACGCTGTCGAAGGCAAACATCACATCGGAAATCTCGATAATAGCCAAGCACAAAAACAGCGGCGTGGCCACCAGCGCGCCTTTTTTTACCGGCTGCGGGTGGTGTTGCTCCGGATGTTTCAGGTCTTCGCCGGCCGGCTCGAGGCGCACGTCGGGGTTTTGGCGGCAGGCTTCGGTGAGCTCGTGGCCGTGTAGGAAGAAATTGTGCCCGTAGAGGCGCGGCCATACTGGGAAGAAACGGTGTACCCAGCGGTAGGCCAGGTGTTCGGAGTAGTCTTCGTTGGCTTCCTCCTCTTCATCGCGGCGCAGCATCATGACGCCCGTCCAGCCCACCACCACGGCAAACACGAGCTCCACATACGGCCCCAGCGCCATCAGGCCGGTGCCGATGGCCACGAACACCATACGGAACACAATCGCGCCGATGATGCCCCAATACAGCACGCGGTGGCGGTAGGCCCCTGGGACTTTAAACCAGGAAAACACGGCCATAATCACGAATAAGTTGTCCACCGACAGCACTTTCTCCAGTACATAACCGGTGAAAAACAGGCTGGCCATCTCGCTGCCGTGGTGGAACCACAAATAGCCGCCGAACGCCAGCGACACCGCAACCCAAAACACTGACCACAGCGCGGCGCTTTTAAGCGACATTGGCTTGTCGCTGCGGTGGGCAAACAGATCGATGGCAATCGCGCCTACGGAGAGGACAACGAAAACGGCAACGGTTTCCAGCGGAAAACCTAAATGGGTGGTCATGGGAGGGAATCCTTATGGTGGTGTGTACGGGCTACCTGAAAAACCGGCTATACCTGAACAAACATTTTGTAATACTCAATCTCGCTGCGTGCAAACACAATGACCAGCCGGTCTTCGCCTTTGGGGATTTTCTTGCCGCCCATGCCGCCGATGCATATGCCCAAGTCGGGAATGGTGAGATAGTATTTATTCTCCACATAATCGTATTGTTCTTTCCAAGCGGCAATGCTCTCGGCAGAGAACACGGCCAGGCTGTTTAGCGTGGGGTTGGTGTGCTTGTTGCAGATGATGGATTTCAATTTCTTGCCCTGATTTTCATACACCAGCTCGCAGGCAGAGCGGTATTCGGTGGTTTGGCGCAGGATGTTGTCGATTAGGATTTTCGAGGCCTCGCTCCATTCTTGGTTGATGCTGTCGAACGTGGCATCCAAACGGAAAACGGCCGAGCCGGTGTTTACCGATTCGAAGGGGGTGATGATGAAATCGTGCATGGCGTCGGATTGGGGGAGGGTGTTTAACCGGAGGAGTGTGTGCAGAGGCTACCTGAAAATTTCAGGTAGCCTTTCGCAGGGCGGCATTGTAATCCAAGCTGCCTGCGGCGGCAGCAAAATTTGCATATTGCTGCAAAATGCAGCACGGATTGCCTACGTACGGGTAGGATGTAATTGAGGCTACCTGAAAACCCACTACGCAGAAATTTGCTGTGTGGCGTTTCAGGTAGCCTTTGCTATAGCTTGCTAGCCGGGCTTACTGCTTAGGCGGCAGCTCTTTAGCCAGATAGAGCCAGGTTTCAATCACGGTATCCGGGTTCAACGAAATGGTTTCGATGCCTTGTTCAACCAGCCATTTGGCGAAATCTGGGTGGTCGGACGGGCCTTGGCCGCAGATGCCTATGTATTTGTTCAGCTTGCGGCAGGCTTTGATGGCTAGGTGCAGCATCACTTTTACCGCCGGATCGCGCTCGTCGAAGGTACCGGCAATCGGGCCGCCGCTGTCGCGGTCTACGCCGATGGTGAGCTGGGTCATGTCGTTGGAGCCGATGGAGAAGCCGTCGAAGTATTTCAGATACTGTTCGGCAAGGATGGAGTTGGTAGGCAGCTCGCACATCATAATCAGACGCAGGCCGTTTTTGCCGCGTTCTAGGCCGTTTTCTTTTAGTGCTTTCACCACGGCTTCGGCTTCGTGCAGGGTGCGCACGAAGGGAATCATAATTTCCACGTTGGTGAGACCCATTTCGTCGCGCACGTATTTCAGGGCGCGGCATTCGAGCGCGAAGCAGTCTTTGAAATCGGGTGAAATGTAGCGGGCGGCGCCGCGGTAGCCGAGCATGGGATTTTCTTCGTGTGGCTCGTAGATATTGCCGCCGAGCAGGTTGGCATATTCGTTGGATTTGAAGTCGGACATCCGCACGATAACCTTTTTCGGATAGGCGGAGGCAGCGATGGTGGCGATGCCTTCGGCCAGTTTGTCCACGTAGAAATCTACCGGTGAGGAGTAGCCGGCGATGCGCTCGTTAATCTGCACCTGCAGTTCGGCATCTTGGCGGTCGAATTCGAGCAATGCGCGCGGGTGGATACCGATTTGGCGGTTGATGATGAATTCCATACGTGCCAGGCCGATGCCTTCGCTGGGCAGGCTGGCAAAGCCGAAGGAGAGCTCTGGATTGCCAACGTTCATCATGATTTTCACCGGCGAAGCAGGCATGTTATCCAACGCCAAATCAATTACTTCTACTTTTAACAGACCGTCATAAATCAGGCCGGTGTCACCCTCGGTGCAGGATACGGTTACGCTTTGGCCGTGAGTGAGCACATCGGTGGCGTTGCCGCAGCCCACTACTGCCGGGATGCCCAATTCGCGGGCGATAATGGCAGCGTGGCAGGTGCGGCCGCCGCGGTTGGTAACGATGGCGGAGGCGCGCTTCATCACTGGTTCCCAATCCGGATCGGTCATGTCGGTCACCAGTACGTCGCCTGGCTGCACTTGGTCCATCTCGGCGGCGTTTTTAATCAGGCGCACGGTACCTTGACCGACTTTTTGGCCAATGGCGCGGCCTTCGCACAATACGGCAGATTTGTTTTCGATGCGGTAGCGGCGCAGGGTGCTGTTGCGCTCTTCCTGCGATTTCACGGTTTCGGGGCGAGCCTGCAGAATGTAGAGCTTGCCGTCCAAGCCGTCGCGGCCCCATTCGATGTCCATCGGGCGGCCGTAGTGTTCTTCGATAATCAGCGCGTATTTGGCCAATTCGGTGATTTCTTCGTTGCTGATGGAGAAGCGTTTGCGTTCGGCTTCTTCCACGTCTACCACCTGCACAGATTTGCCGGTTTCGGCGGTGTCGGTGAACACCATTTTAATCAGTTTGGAACCCATGGTTTTGCGCAGGATGGCGGGGCGGTCGGCACGCAGGGAGGGCTTGTGCACATAGAATTCGTCGGGGTTTACCGCGCCTTGCACCACGGTTTCACCCAGGCCGTAGGAGGCGGTTACGAACACCACTTGGTCGAAGCCGGATTCAGTATCAATGGTAAACATTACGCCAGAAGCACCAGCGTCGGAGCGCACCATGCGCTGTACGCCGGCGGAGAGGGCCACCATATCATGTGCGAAGCCTTTGTGCACACGGTAGGAAATGGCACGGTCATTATAGAGCGAGGCAAATACGTGGTGCATCGCTTCTTTCACGTTTTCCAGGCCTTGGATATTCAGGAAGGTTTCCTGCTGGCCGGCAAAAGATGCGTCCGGCAAGTCTTCAGCAGTGGCAGAAGAGCGTACGGCCACGGAGATTTGGTCGGTGCCCGCGTCGGCCACCAGTTTATCCCAAGCGGCTTTGATGTCGGCTTCTAGTTCAGCCGGAAACGGAGTATCCAGAATCCACTGGCGGATTTGTGCGCCCACTCGTGCCAGCTCGGCTACATCATCCACATCCAGCGCAGCCAGCGAGGCGGAAATGCGTTCATTCAAGCCGTTGTGCGACAAAAATGCGCGGTAGGCTTCGGCCGTGGTGGCAAAGCCGCTGGGCACGCGCACGCCTTTTTCAGCCAGCTGGCTGATCATTTCTCCCAGGGAAGCGTTTTTGCCGCCCACCTGTTCCACGTTGGTCATACGCAGATTTTCAAACCAGATTACATTGTTGCCAGACATGATTCTATTCCGTCCTGTGGGTAGTTAAGGGAAAGCGGCAGTATTTTAGCCGCTGGCTGGGTTTCTGTCATGGGCTATAGCTGAAGCACATGCTTTTTTCCTGCTGCGTTGGCTCGTCTTGCTGTACTGCCTGTACTGTTGGCTCGTTGCCTTGTAGGAAAACTACACCCAAACCTGGATCGCAAAAGCTGCTAGAATAAGTCGTTTTTAAGCATATTTACGCATCAAAAATTTATTAGGAATCCCACTAGGCTAGCTGAAAGGAACACCAATGCCACCCTGCACACGCCACGCCATCTTCATTTCCGATCGCACCGGCCTCACCGCCGAAGGCATGGGCGACGCCCTGCTCAACCAGTTCGACAGCATCGAATTCAAACGCTTCACCTACCCCTTCATTGATACTCCCGAAAAAGCTGAACGCATTGTGGCCGAAGTGAATAAAATTGCCGACGGCTGCAACCTGCGCCCCATTATCTTTACCAGTATCGTCAGCGAGGACATCCGCCACATCATCCGCAACTGCAACGGCCTGCACCTGAGCTTTTTCGATGCCTTTATCAATAAACTTGAAGAAGAACTCGGCACCCAAGCCGTATTGCAGGTGGGACGCACCCACAGCATCCAAAACACAGAGCGCTACGATGCCCGCATGGAAGCCGTAAACTTCTCCCTCAACCACGACGACGGCGTATCCGCCAAAGATCTTGCCGATGCCGACGTAATCCTCATGGGCGTATCCCGCAGCGGTAAAACCCCCACCTGCCTCTACCTCGCCCTGCAATACGGCATCCGCGCCGCCAACTACCCGCTCACCCCCGACGATTTGGGCAACACCGACCTGCCGCGCATGGTTAAGCCCTTCAAATCCAAAATCTTCGGCCTCACCATCGATCCCGCCCGTTTGCACCATATCCGCACCGAACGCCGCCCCAACTCCCAATATGCCAGCCCCGAAAACTGCCGGCGCGAAGTGCACGAAGCCGAGTCCATGTTCCGCCAGCACGGCATCCCCTACACCAGCACCACCCATAAATCCGTGGAAGAGCTTGCCGCCGGCATTATGCTCGCCTGCAAACTGCAACGGCGCACATAAACTGCACTGCTGCAATATGATAGAGGCTACCTGAAAATACGGTTTACTGTTTTCAGGTAGCCTTTTGTATGGCAGGTCGGCATTACCATGCCGATATAGGGCTCCGTCTGTTCCTTTGGGTTTCAGGTAGCCTCTAGCAGTACAGCTAGGCCTCCAACTTGCTTTGCTATAATCCCCGCATCCAATCCGCTATTCGCCAACCATGCAACTCACCAAATACCTGCAAGCCCAAGGTATCGGCAGCCGCAAACAATGTCGCCAGCTGGTCGAACAAGGGCGCATTACGATTAACGACGAAACTGCCGAACAGCCTGCTGCCGAAATCGAACCCGACCAAGTGCAGCGTCTCGCCATCGACGGCGAAGAGATCGCTGTCATCCCCCTGCCGCACTACTACATCCTGCTGCACAAGCCCGCCGGCTACGAAACTTCGCACAAACCGCGCGACTATCCCAGCGTGTTTTCCCTGCTACCCGACCACATCCGCGCCACCGAGCCGCAAGCCATCGGCCGGCTCGATGCCGACACCACCGGCGTGCTGCTCATCACCAACGACGGCGTGTTCAACCACCGCCAAACCTCGCCCAAACACCATGTGGGCAAGCTCTACCGCGCCACGCTCAAGCATCCTGCCGGCGAAGAGCTGTGCGCCGCCCTGCGCCAAGGCGTGCTGCTGCACGATGACAATAAAACCGTATCTGCTGCCGCTGCCGAATTGGAAAATCCGCATAGCCTGCTGCTCACCATCACCCAGGGCAAATACCACCAGGTAAAACGCATGGTGGCCGCTGCCGGCAACCGCGTGGAAGCCCTGCACCGCCTGCGTTTCGGCGATTGGGAGTGTGATGATTTGCTGCCGGGGCAGTGGCGCTTTATCCAGCCCGAGGATTGAGTGGCTCGGGTATTTGAGGCTACCTGAAACATTGTTGGGGCGGGTATATAACGAAAGTATTTCCCTTCTGTACGGCATTAGCCCGCTTTGCCGTACTCTTGTATTCGCGACGGCCTACTGCTTGTGTCGAAAAGTGGATGTAAATAAAAGCTACCTGAAAATTTCAGCTTCGCAGAAACTTGCTGTGCTGCTTTTCAGGTAGCCTTTTCACGTCTTCTCAATCAGTCTGCCTGCCATTTAAAGCTGTGATCGCAGAAGGGCAGGAACAGCAGTTTGGTGGTGCCGACTTGGATGATGTCGTTGCATTGCAGGGTGGGCTCGCCACGGATGGTGCTGCCGTTGAGCATAGCGAGGTTGCGGCTGCTGCCGCGCTCGATGAAGAACTCATTGGCGTGATGGTCATACACCACGACGGCATGGGCTTCGTGGCTGACGGTGTTGTCGCTTTGCGCGCCGAAATCGAGGCAGACTTCGAGGTCGGCGTTGCGCCCGATTCGGTTTTCCCCTTGAATCAGGCGGAAATCTGTGCCGCGCCCTTGGCCTTCGGTAATAACCAGCCAGCCGACCACGGGGAATTCGCACATGCCTTTAGCGCGGGCTTCGGCATCGGGTTGGTTGCTCATGCCGATGATGTGGGTTTTCAAGGCAGGGGCGCTACTTGCCTCGGTGGCGGTGTTATCAAGGATTTGGGTTTTGGCACTTTGGGCAGCCAGTCCCTGCGAATCGGCAGTGAGCATTTGGGTGCGTTCGTTGGCGAGAGCCGGGGTGGCTACACTGTAGGGGCTACCGGAAAAGCCGGAGTCTCCGCAATAGGGGCACTCGGCCTGTATTGCGGAGTCGTAGTAGTGTTTACCGGCAGCACAGAGAGTCATTGCCATGCTATGTTCCTTTTATGATTGGGTGAGTTGGTAGGCAATATCGCGGTTGGCCAGATAGATGGTTTGGCCGGAACGCAAGGTGGTGCGGCTGATGCGCTGCTCCAGGCTGTCTACAAAGGTGCCGTTGGTGGATTGCAGGTCTTCCAACACAACGTTGCCGGCTGCGTCTACGCTGATACGGCAGTGGCTGCCGGAGATTTGCTGGCGGTTGATCACCACGTCGTTGCCGCTACTGCGGCCGATGCGGATGGTTTGGCCGTGGTAGAGTGCGATGGCGGGCAGGCCGGTGCCGAGCGGTTGCAGGGTGGCGGTGATACGCATTTGGGCGGCTTGTGGCGAGCCCATGCTGAAGCGGGCAATGTTTTCGTCGGCAGTCAGCTGCAATACATCACCGGCGTTCAAAACGGCACGGGTGATTTTGCTGCCGTTTACATAGGTGCCGTTGGTGCTGCCCAAGTCTTCCACCTGTACTTGGCGGCCGTCGAACAGCAGTTGTGCGTGTCGGGCGGATACCTGCGCTTGATTGATGATGACAGAGGCAGGTGCGCTGCGGCCGATAATCGTGGGTTTGCCGGCCGGCAAGACGATATTGCTGCCGCCACAGAGTGCAGAGAGTGTAACGCTACCTGAAATGCCGGCTTGGGCTGGCTGCGCCTGTTGTACCTGCTGCGCGCCGACGATGCGGCGGATCAACTGGGAGTTGATCGGCGGATTGGAGCCGGCTTTCACCTGTTTTTTCAGGCGCAGCAGATACACGCCGCCGCCGCCGGCCAGCAATATCAGCAAACCCATGCCGCTATAAAGCAGGGTGAGCTGGCGCTTAGTGCTGGCGGTGGCGCTGTCTACGCATTCGTTCTTGATTTGGGTGAATTTGACGTTGTGGCTTTGCAGAATCGGTACAAGTTCGGAATTGGAAACGGCAATAACAGTATTAACCTGTTCTTTGTGCGCACCTTCGTTGGTGCCGACCACCTGGCCGCAGCGGTTTACCAGCGGGCCGCCGCTGTTGCCACCGCTGATGGGGGCGTGGTGTTCCCAGTAGCTGCGGTTTTCGTAGTTTTTGAATTCGCGTTTGAGCGTACCTTCGGCAATTACCGGCTGGATGTAGGCATTGGGGTCGCCGAAGCCGAAGCCGGAGGTAATATCATCGGAAGCACCGGGGAAACCGATGGAAAACACCGGTAGGGTAGGTTGGAGGAATTTTTCGGCAGCCAGCGGCAGCGGTTTGCCAGTGAGGCCGTGCACTTGCAGTAGGCTAAGATCTTTGGCACTGTCGCTGAAAATCTGCTGGGTGGAAATTAGCTCTAGGTGGGGGGCAATGGTGCGCACCACAAACACTTCCGGCTTGCCCAGCTGTGCCATCTCACCCACATCTGCGTTAGCAACGTGGTCATTGGTTACGAGGTGGCCTTCTGTCGACACCAAATAGCCCGAACCGTGGCCGGCAAAGAGGTAGATTTGGCTGTTTTGTTTGAAGAGGGTAAGGTTCTGCCCGTTTTGTGCGGCAACGCGCACATAGCCGTTGCTGTTGATTTCCGAGAGCATCTGCGGGCTGACCAGCTGCGAGGCGATTTGCGTCGGCAGCGGCACGCCTATCCATAGGCGGTATACCGATTTGGCCGCGCTCAAAACATCGGGCTGATTGGCGCTGGCCTGCCAGGGCAGCATCAAAAGGGATAGCAGCAGAAATTTTCGCCAAAAGTGTTTCATAGAGGTTCCTTAATTGATTGTGCAGATGGTGTTATCGGGTTTGCGGCGCAGAGGAGTCAGGCGGCGTCAGTGGTAGCGGCACGGAAGCAGCGGGTGGATTTTTCGGGTTGGATACGACAGAGGGTGGCTCAGATGCAGGGGTAGGAGAGGCCGGTGTATAAGGTTCGGATGTGGCCGGTGCAGAGGTTGCGGATGCGGAGGAAACATCCTCGTTTGGCGGCATGTGCTGGGTGTGGCGGTTGGATGTGAGCCACCAGGTGCCAACTAAGAGTGCACCCAAAATAAAGCCAATGATAAGGCCTTTGGCTGGGAAGCTGGGGGTGGATGGTGCGGGCGGGGGGCTACCTGAAATTTGGGTAGAGAGCGTGGACTCGCCGGTGGTAGGGAGGGCTTGCGTAGACAGGTCGTGCACTTGGGTAGCGGGCGAGGTTTGTTTGGCAGTTGCCTGTACCAAAAGTAGCGAGGTATTGTCTTGATGCGGATGTCGTTTGGCCTGCACCAGGGCCAGTAGGGTGTTTACTTTGTCTTCGAGGCTACCTGAAGCAGCTATAAGGGTTTGCTCGATTTCCTCATCGCTTAAGGTTTGCACACCGTCGCTGGCCAAGAGCAGTAATTCGCCGGGAGAGAGTGTGCCGGAGGCACAATCGATATGGGCGATGTCTTTGCCCATTACGGCGCTGGTTACGGCATGACGGGCGGGGTGGCGGTCGGCGGCTTCGCTGCTGATTTCCCCCGCAGCGATCATGCGTTTGAGATCTTCGGCAAAGGCATGGTTGGCATTGATGCGGCGCAGGCTGCCTTGGTCGTAGGTGTAGAGAGGGCTGTCGCCGACGCTGATGTAGCTGTAGCGGTTGTCGGTTTCGTCTACCACCACGGCAATAACGGTGGTGCCCATACCTTCGAGTTCTGGCTGTCGGCGCAGGGTGTCGGACAGGGTCTGGTTGGCTTGGTGCAGGGCTCGGTGCAAATCCTGCTCAGCTTCGTGTAGGCCATATTGTTGAAAATAGTCTAAAAAGGCAGCTACCACAGTTTTGGCGGCAATTTGCCCGCCGCGCTGCCCGCCCATGCCGTCGGCCAGTACATAGAGTTTGTGCTGGGGAGAAAGCACCAGGTTGCCCAGTGCGTCTTGCTGTTCTTCACGTTGGCCGATGTACTGGCTTTGATGGAAATTGATCTGCATAGGTACTCCTTCAGCGGCCATCTGATACCGCAATTGGGCGGCAGGCTACCTGAAAACTATGTGGCAGAAGGGACTGATTTATGGGCAGTCGCTGCCGGATACTGTGCCATCGACAAGGTGTTTGCCGTTTTTGTCGTAGAAGGCAATGATAAGGGTACCGTTATGTTGGATCAGCCACGGGCTGATATTGGGATCGGTACAGAAGGTTTTGGCCATAGCTGGGCCGATAGAACTCTGCAATTCGTTGAGCTGGTCGCTGTTGAGGTCACGGAGGTGCAGGTCGGTCATGGTAATCTGCATTATCAGTTCGTTGCTACTCTCGACATAGACGGTTTTGTCCCAACGCACGCCGTCGCTGATCATTTGTGGCAGCTGTTTGTTAATTTCGTCGAGATAAGCAGCCGAGATACCGGTGCCGTCATTCTTGCCGCTATCGTTTTCAGCGGGCTGCTCAGGCTGGGTTTGGCTGGCGGGTGGCAGTACTACCGGCGTATCGGCAGCAGTTGAGGCGGTGGGTGGGGAGGCAGGTTCGCCGTTTTTATCACTGTCGCGCATCAGGACGGAAGCGGCGATAACCAGCACTACCAACATTGCTGCAACGATGCTGCCCCACAACAGCCATTTCGATTTGCTGCTGGTCGCTGCTGGAGCAGTTTTACGCTGTTTGGGTAGTGTTTCCCCGTGCACGGCGGTTTGTGTTGGGTAAGAGGCTTGGATGGTATTGCCGGTTTCGGGGAGGGAGGCAGCCTGAGATGGAATTTCTGCCAGTCCAAGCAGTGCCTGCTGCATATCCATAGCATTTTGGAAACGGTTTTCGGCACGCACGTTGAGAGCGTAGTCGATGGCGGCAAGGAAATGATGGCTGTAGCGGCCTTCATAGCGACTGCCGGCCAGCTTGGGTTGGGTATCTTCGCCGGCGATGCGGGCGGGGGCTTCTTCAATCAGCTGGTGGGTAATGGATTGGTAAATGCAGGCGCCGATACTGTATAAATCCAGAGCGGGCATGAAAACATCGCGTGAGTGGTATTGTTCGATAGGGGCGAAAGGAGGGGTAAGGATTTGGGTAAGTGGTCGGCTTTTTTGGCCGACAGCCTGCCGGGCGGCTCCGAAATCAATTAATACCGGGGTTTGGTTTTCGGTGATGAAGATATTTTCTGGTTTGATGTCACGGTGCAGCAGCTGGCGCTCGTGAATATATTTCAGGCCTTCAAGCAAGGGGATAAAAATACTGGCCAGCTCATTTTCACTCGGGCTGGGGTGTTCTTTAATCCATTGGTGCAGGGTGATACCGCGCAGATAGGGCATCACAAAATAGGCGGTGCCGTTGGCCTCGAACAGGTCGGTTACCTTGACTACGTTGGGGTGGCTTAAGCCGTAGAGCAGCTTGGCTTCGTTGAAAAAGCCGTTTAAGCCCCAGTTGAAGATTTCCTGGTCACCG
This sequence comes from Eikenella sp. NML03-A-027, assembly GCF_001648395.1. Taxonomy (NCBI): domain Bacteria; kingdom Pseudomonadati; phylum Pseudomonadota; class Betaproteobacteria; order Neisseriales; family Neisseriaceae; genus Eikenella; species Eikenella sp. NML03-A-027. The sequence continues at coordinate 43,160 of NZ_LXSM01000017.1, forward strand.
CTGCTTTTAGCTTGAATGGTCAGCCCTTGAACGCGAACGCCGCTGTCGGGCAGGTATTCTTTGATAACGTGTTGCGAGCCGAAATGGATATGTTCGGCCAGATAGGTGATGCCGAATGCGCCGGAGCCGAGCACTTTGAGGACGATGTAAGTGTGAAGCTGGCTACCTGCAACCAGCGCGTCTGCCCGTTGGACGTTTTGCTGCGTCATAAACACTATCCTTTACCAAAACCTGCAAATAATCCACATTACCCAGCATTATATAAAGGAAGCTTGAAACAAGGCAATTTCCGCTGTCAAGCAAAGTGGTTAATTTTTAGGATGTTGGAAACTGGTAATGACTACAGAGAGGTTCTCAATGGACCAATATTAGGGCAGAGTACTGTAGATGGCATCAGGAGTGCTGTGGAGAGGAGTAATGCTGCCCCCGTATTGATTGGGAAAGAGCGGTAAGATAAAGGTTTCCTGTTTTTACATCTTAGCAGCGATTATTGTTATGGCTACCTGAAACTTTTCAGGTAGCCTGCTCCCATCTTCCCATTTCATGCCTCAGTTAAACATTACTTTCTCTGCTAATCCTGCCACCATATGAAGCCCCACCGGTTGCCTATATAATCGACGCCATCACACACCGCACGGAAAATCATCATGCTTCCTTTGCTCACTGTTGCCACCAATGCCGATTGGCTCGACCAACTCGGTACTAATCTGCACACCTTTCTGCTCAGCCTGTTTTCGCGTGAGGAATTCGGGCTGAACCAGCTGCTCGGCAGCTTATCCAAAACGCTTGGTTGGGTGGATTTGGTGTTGGCGTTAGCTTTGCTGGTGGGGGCGTATTTCCTTTCCAGCCGGCTGCTGGGCAAGATGCCGGCGGAAGACGGCAAGCCGCATTTTTTACGCCATATCGGGCGCCGCATTGCTTGGCCGCTGTTGATGCTGCTGGGTGGAGCGTTGGCTTTGGGCGGCTGGTTTGCCTTTTTCGGGGCAACGGCGGTGTGGCTGCGCCTGCTGGTGATGGCGGCGCGTTGGATGATTTTGATTCGGGTGGTGCTGGCGGTGTTTCATTCGGCGATTCCGGCCAACCGTTTTTCCGAGCGGATGGAATCTTCGCTGGCCGCTGCACTGTGGGGCGCGTTTCTGCTGTGGGCTTCGGGCATTGACGATTTGATTCTGGCCTGGCTGCGCGGCTTACAGTTTTCAGTGGGTTCGGCGCGGCTTTCGCTTTATACCGTGCTCACCGGATTGTTGTGGGTAGGCGTGATGCTGGTGGGCGCGATGTGGCTGTCGCGCTACATCGATGCACGGCTCAAAGGCAGCACGCGGCTGGATCCGAACCTGCAAATCGTGCTTTCCAAACTGACGCGCTCGCTGCTTTTGGTGTTGTCGGTGTTGATTGCGCTGCCGCTGGTGGGCATTGATTTAACCGTGCTTTCCGTGTTCGGCGGCGCATTGGGCGTAGGTTTAGGCTTCGGTTTGCAGAAAATTGCCAGCAATTATGTGTCGGGCTTCATTATTTTGGGCGACCGCTCGGTGCGCCCGGGCGACCGGCTCACGGTAAACGGCTTCACCGGCTATGTAACACAAATCACTTCCCGCTTCGTGGTGCTGCGCAGCGGCAACGGGCAGGAGGCGCTGATTCCGAACGAAACCTTCATCACCTCCACCGTAATCAACGAATCCTACACCGGCAAATCCCTGTGGCAGAGTTTAGACGTTCAGGTAGCCTACCATACCGATTTAACCCAAGCGATTGAGATTCTGCAAGAAGCCGCCGCCGCGCAGGAGCGTGTGAAAACCGACCCGCCGCCTAAGGCATATTTGATTGATTTTGCGGATAACGGCATCAATCTGCGGCTCGGCTTTTGGGTGCGCGACCCTGAAAACGGCTTCCTCGGCCTCAGCTCGGCCATTTTGCTCACCGTGTGGCGGCGGTTTAACGAAGAAGGCATCGAATTCCCCTTCCCGCAGCGTGAAGTGCGCATTTTGAACCAAGACCTCTCGCCCGATGCTGCCGCCCTGCTCAAAGCCGGCTATCAGGCGCAGGGCGATACTGCCTCCGACGAATTTGCCAACGCCAACCCTGATCCTGCCGAGCCATCGGAAAGCCAAGAGGATTCTCAGTCATGAGCAGCCCCTCCTACAAACGCCCGGAATCCGTGTTGGTGGTGCTGCACGACGGGCAAGGCTGCGCCCTGATGCTCGAGCGCGTTTCTCCGCCCGGCTTCTGGCAATCCGTAACCGGCAGCCTGGAAGAAGGCGAAACCCCGTTTGCCACCGCCCTGCGCGAAGTGGCCGAAGAAACCGGCATCCTGCTCGCGCCGGAAGAGCTCAAAGACTGGCACACGCAAAACGAATACGAAATCTACGAACACTGGCGCCACCGCTACGCCCCCGGCGTTACCCGCAACACCGAACACGTCTTCTCCGCCCGCATTCCCGCTGCCAGCCCTGTGTGTCTTTCCGCGCGCGAACACCGCGCCCACCGCTGGCTGCCGCTGGTCGAAGCCGCCAGTCTTGCCTTTTCCCCTTCCAACTGCGAAGCATTGTTGCGTCTGGCCGCCGAAACCAAGGGCAGGCTACCTGAAAAATTGACTGCCCCACCGCTTTGATAGATGATGGCAGTCATCACCCCAAACGAGCCCTGTTATGGATACCCTGCTGCAAGAAGTTACCCAACAACTCGCCCAACGCGGCGAAACCATCACCTGCGCCGAATCCTGTACCGGCGGCCTGCTTGCTGCCGCACTCACCCGCCTGCCTGGCAGCTCCGCCTGGTTTGAAACCGGCTTCGTGACCTACAGCAACCACGCCAAACAGCAGCTCCTCAACGTGAACGCCGCCACCCTCAGCCACTACGGCGCAGTGAGTGAAGAAACCGTGCGCGAAATGGCGCTGGGCGCACTCATCACCACCAAAGCCGACTATGCGCTCAGCATCTCCGGCATCGCCGGCCCCGACGGTGGCAGCGAAGAGAAACCCGTGGGCACGGTTTGGTTCAGCCTGGCCACCAAACAGCGCATCTGGGCCAAAGAGCAGCACTTTGAAGGAGACCGCGAAGCCATCCGCACCCAAGCCGTGCGCTTTGCCCTGATACTGATGAAAAAGTATTTGGAGCGATAGCCCGGCAGGGTTGATTGGAATGGAAAAGGCTACCTGAAAATTTCAGGTAGCCTTTATTCATGCCGTCGGCCTCACGCTTTGGGCAGGGTAACGCCGGTTTGCCCCATGTATTTGCCTTTGCGGTCTTTATAGGAAGTTTCGCACACTTCGTCGCTCTCGAAGAAGAGGACTTGCGCCACGCCTTCGCCGGCGTAGATTTTGGCGGGCAGGGGGGTGGTGTTAGAGAATTCGAGGGTAACGTAGCCTTCCCATTCCGGCTCGAACGGGGTCACGTTCACGATAATGCCGCAGCGCGCATAGGTGGATTTGCCCAGGCACACGGTGAGCACGTTGCGCGGGATGCGGAAGTATTCCATCGTGCGCGCCAGAGCAAAGGAATTGGGCGGGATGATGCAGCAGTCGTCTTCCACGGTCACGAAGTTTTTTGGATCGAAGTTTTTCGGATCGACGATGGTGCTGTTGATGTTGGTGAAGATTTTGAATTCGTTGGCGCAGCGGATATCGTAGCCGTAGCTGGATGTGCCGTAGGAAATGATGCGGCGGCCGTCTTGCTCTTTGATTTGCTTGGGCTCGAACGGCTCGATCATGCCGTGCTCTTCGGCCATGCGGCGGATCCAGCGGTCGGATTTGATGCTCATGGTGTTTGTCCTGGGTTGGGTTAGTTTGAGGGGAGGCTACCTGAAAGTGCTGCTGAAGTTTTCAGGTAGCCTTATTCTATTATTCTTCGTCTGCTTCTTCGCTGGGCGGATAAAAATCCTGCTGCCGCACCGGTTCGCCTTGTTTGAGCTCGCACAAGCCGCATGTCGCCAAACTCTTCGCCCACGCCGCGCACGAAGAAATGTATACGGGGGAAGGTTTGGGCGATGTGGGCGAACAAAGTCGATAATCAGGCCAGAATAGAGGCCGTTGAAGCCAGCCTCCATCGGTTGATTAACAGCGGCTGCTACATCATCCAGCACATCGGGGTGGATATCCATTTGCTCCAGCCATTTTTCGGCCACAGGCAGAATATCGTCTACCGACAAATTGCCTTGCACATAGTTGCTATCGTCCCAAGTACATTCAACGTGGGTGTAGTAGCTCATAGCGGATCCCTTCTTTATTTTCAGGTAGCCTTTTGGCGCAGCAGGCTACCTGAAAAATGGGTGTTTAATCCTGCCAGCCGCCTAGAAGCGATACCAATTCCTGCAGCAGAGTGGAGAACGCTTCGGCCATCAGGATTTGCGAGGCAAAGGCCAGGCTGGCGGCATCGTCGCCGTGGCTTTCGGCTTCTTCCTGCAATACGTCTAAATACTGGATGCGTTTGAGAGTGAAATCTTGGGTGAGCACAAAGGCAATCTGATCACGCCACACGAGGCCGAGCTGGGTAACGGTTTTGCCGGTTTTTACGTGTTGCACCACTTCATCGGCGGTCAAGTCCTGTTTTGACACGCGCACGGTGGGTGCGGCATCGCCTGTGCCTTTGAGTTCACACATATCATCGAGCTCAAAGCCGCCGCCACATGCGCCGGCGAGTAGCCATTCGGTCATCAGGGAGGAGGGCGATTGTTTGGTGTTCGGCAGCTTGGCCTCGAGCCCGCCCAAGGCTTCGCGCAGCTTGGCCAGCAGGTTTTCCGCACGGGTGGCTGAGGCTTGGTTTACTAGCAGGAAGCCGCTGCGCGTGTTGCACACGGCCTGCGTTTTGCTGCTGCGGGTGAAGGCGCGGGGCAGCAGGTCGTCCGTAATTTGCTCTTTGAGCTCCTGTTTTTCTTTACGCCCCACAGTACGCGCTTCGGCTTCTTGGATTTCGATGATTTTGTCGTCCAAAATCTCGCGGATCACGCCGGCAGGCAGCACTTTTTCGGATTTCTTCAGCGCCACGCTCCAAGTGAAATCGGCGGGAAACACCAATTCCGGCGAAAACCCTTCCGGTGGGGCAAAGCCTTCGCCAAACCAGTCCAAACCCTGCGGCGGGGCAAATTCGGCCTCTTGCAGCTTGGAGGACAAGGTTTCCAAATCCGGCAGTTTGTCTTTGTTTAGGGGATAAAAGCTGACTTGTTTAAACCACATTTTGCTTGCTGTTTCAGTTTGTTTCAAAACGCGGCATTATACTGCCAAGCAGGCTTAGAAAGCTATTTGGAACGATGATTACTAAGACCGGCAAGAGAAGAAAAACCAAAGTGAAAACGGGGGAAGAAGAGTGGTGCTACACCTACAAAAATCTGAGGGAGGTGCTTATGGCAGCCTGAAACGCAACCTGCCGTATCTGGGTGATTTTGCAAAGAGTAAGGAACTGATGATGCCTAACGTTATCAATATATTGGAGAGAAAATTTAGTGAAAATAAAGGCTAAAATCACTATCAGGCTGGGATGAAATTATGTACTAAAAGACTATTTATAATAATTTTATTTTATGGCTAGAGAAAGGACAAAAGAGATGGAAAACCCATCCTTTTGTCCATTGAACTAATTTTTCATACAATACGGCAAGCCGCAGTAGTGCAGAATCAGGCAAGGCTAGCTAATGCTCCCAGTAATTTTAAGTATCCTCCCATATAAAAAAGCCGTCTGAATAGTTCAGACGGCTTTGCTACTACTACAGCCTTAGAAAATCTCGCGCCAAGAGATACGGCGGATTGAGGGGGTTTCTGGCAAGTAAACTTCGTGTAAGTTCACATTACCCTGGCTATCTTTTGTTAAGAGCAGCAATTTACCGTCGGTTGTTTTCAACAAGAGAGGAGAACCCACTGCATTCAGCTGTTTGCGGTATGAGGAGCCGTTAAAGTTGCCATCGAAGAAGCCTCTCAAGCCGGAGCCAGTTACCGCATTCAGCGGATAAGTATAACCAGAAGATTGAATTACGTTACAAGATAAAGCCGGGTTACTACCATCAATGAAAGTATTTACAATCAAATATTTACCTCTCTCCAGGTAGGGGTTGTAAATTACTTGCTCATATTCAACTTTGCCATTGATAGTTACTCGAGTTAAGTTTAAATACCAACCTGATTTGGTATTCCAATCAACGTTCATATTACTCAACTGATCTTTTTTACCACCTTCATGTATTACTTGTGCTTGCATTTGGCTATGATTTACTTGAGCCACAGTGGTTCCAGCAGCAGGATTAAAAGCCAAAGCCGTTTTGTCGCGGATACCATAGATACTTTGTTGGCCGGTGGCGTAAGTGGTTTTTGTACCCAAGTAACCCTCTTTGCGCATGCCTGTACCAAAGTTCAGAATAACGTCGCCAGAAGCACCATTTCGTCCCATGCGAGTTACAATAATTTTGGTGGAAATTGGTTGAACAGGGGGGGCAGTAAAGAGCTTCTGCGGTTGCACAGTCCAATCATTACTATTTTGGGATAGAAGGTTAAAGCGCCACACATTGCCTTTTATGTCACCTGCATAAGCATAATCGTAAATGTTGTCCCCATCCAAATCCACAGGGGTAACATAAGCAATACCGTTGGGAGCATCAGGTGTGCCTGCTTCTCCCGTACTGATGAATTTGAAAGAAGGCTTACCAGTACTTTGGTTGATGGACATTACATAAATACCAGCCGGACCGTTGGAGGCGGTACAGTTACCGTTAGCAGCATCAGTGGTAGAACACCAGCCATTACCGAACACAGCGCCCCAGTTGCCATCATGGAAACGGCCGAAGACGGGTGTGCCGTAGGTGTTACCCAAATTGTTCCATTCTCCTCCGGAAGAGCGAGACCATTCGCCTATTACATTGGATGCATTGAAGGAATCGGGGTTGGTAACATCCAGAGCATAGATGGTATCGCCACCGGCTCCCAAGCCACCCATAACCCAAGTGTGCCATGAGCCTCCGTAGAACACGTCTCCAGTGCCTACAGGGGCATCGTTATAGTAGTTGTGGGCATATTGTGGGCTGAAGAGATCCAAGCCTGCATTGGTTTTATTGTGAATCCGTGATAGTACAGCACCGGGGATGTAGGCAAACATTTCTTGACCGTCATTGTTTGCGGTCTGGAATTGCCCGGCTGCGTTATAGCTACCGCTGCGGAAGGCATGCAGGAAACCGTCATTCGAACCCGCATACACAATATTGGTGCGTGTGCGGTTCGAATTGGCAAAGGTGGTGTAAGGTTGACCATTGTTTTCCTGCATGGCTGCACCTAGATAACGCGAATCGCGCCAACGGGGAGCAGATAGATAATTCTTGTTATTCGGATACCCTAACCATACCGGGCTGGAGTTGATGATATCGCCTAACAGTTTTTTGCGGGGACGGAAGACGCCGTTGGGCTGACCGACTTCCCGGCTTGTATCGCCCTTCAGATAGGCTAATCTGGCTTCGCCCATGCCGGCAGGCTCACCAGGGGATGACAAGGCAGCCTGTTGCGAAGGACTGATGTTTGACCACTCCAATGCGGCACCCGCTGTACCAGTCCAAGTAAAGAATTTACGCACGGGCTGTTTATTAACAATTCGGTTACCTTTTCTCTCGCATGGGCCGCCGGTTAGAACGCACGCAGCATCCCAGTTGGCACCAGGCTGCACCGCATAAGTTCCATTGGGTTTACGGAGAATGTTTTGTGCCGTTAAGTTGCCATACCAGTGCACTTTGTTGAAGAAAGATAGATAAACCTGTGAATCAGATGCTAATTTTGCATCAGGCAGATTTACGTCTGCAGAACCTTCAGATTGAGTGGCCGGGGTGGCTTTGAAGCACAAGACTTCGTGGTTGTTATGAGCGCCACCTGTTGCCCCCATAAATCCAAAGCGGAAACTTTTTGGCAATGGACCATTTGCGGCCACAATATCAAAATCTGTCATTACCGGTTGGAAGTCACCACCGTTATAGCTAATCCATACACTAGCTTTGCCGTTCGGCGTGATACGGATTTTATATAACATTGGAACTGCTTGGTCACGCGAACGGGCAGATTCTGTGGCAAATCGCCGAGGTAGTTGTTTATGGGCAAAATACTGATAATTATATAATTTTAATCTTGGATCTGTTGCTTTATCACTTAATACAAGAGCCCCTTGGCCTGAAGGCAGGTATGCGGAATCAATGGTTAATTGACCGGTTTTGCATACATTGACAAATCTACGATAAGACGGAGCATTAATAGCCCACTGCCCGAATCCAGCTTTAGAAGTCCATAAGTTAGTCCAGTTGTTTTGTACGGATGCAGGTACAGTACCCCACCCAAACTTAGTATAAATCTCCTGCAACAAATGTTTACTGATATAGGTATGATTAATGGAGCCCGCACCGCGAATACCAATCGTATTTGGCAACCGTTGGCTCAAGCCTGGCGCACCAGTAGTAGTATTATCATGCTTGTAAACAAAGTTACCCCACTCATCAATACCGATACCCATGTATCCGCCATAAACACCACTAAAAATCGGGTTTTCATTGGTACATGAATAACCAATTGAACCCCCTGATGCCCCTAACGTAGCCGGTTTACTACCATCGGCCAAGAAGAAGGTCATGCCGTCGGCACCACTACCGCCCCATGTGTAGGTAATAAAAGTAATTTCCACACCTTCTTGGGTGCCAAAAGTGAAATCTGAAACAATGCCGCCAACTACTTGGTTTTGCGCAGGAGTTAGGCGCAAGACTCCTTTGCCCAGATTATCTTGAACCCCAGTACATCTAGGAGGAGAGCCAGCAACTGTAGCTGTAGGTTTGGATGATTGAGTTCCCGCAGTCAGACAAGCGCTATTAATTACTGTGGGTGAGGGAGAGGACGGATCCCAAGGATTTTTAAAGCCATCGCCCGGCAGCGGCATCAACCATTTATTAGTAGTTGTTCCGCCGGAAAAGTTTTCTTCAATTACGCCGTTAAAAGGGGTATCACCATGCACTTGTGGTATATAAACCGCCATCAGGGCGGCTACCAATGCCTGATAAGTCGGGGTGATTCTTTTTCCGACGTTGGCTTGCTGTTTTCTCGTTGTGGTTTTCATTTTTAAAACTCCCGCGGATATATATAGACACCGTGTAAGCCCTAGTCTTACTGGGCGAATTCGGCGCGTCCTGTAAACACGTTATATTTTGATTGATTGAATTTTTGTTAAATTTAGCCAATAACTGCCATACCGAGAACGGAATGCGCTACCTTGTATGGCAAGCAATTTCGATACCATGCTGCTTGCGGATAGAAGGATTAACAAATTTTTAAAAATAACTGGTACATAAGTAGTATGATAAAGCGTTCTTGGTCTTTTTGGCAAGTTGGCTTAAATTAGGAAACTTGTAAGGTATAGAAAATCAGGAGGATTGGGAGATTGCCTGATGGCTTGGGAAGTTTACGAACCCGCTTCACCCACCGGCTGAGGCTTGGCGGGGTTGTTGTTGCAATAGTTTGGTTAATAGGTAACTTTTCTGGTTATCTGCTGTTTTTGCCTTTCTTGGGCGTCAGGATTTTTTGTCCATTGCCGGAGAGCCTGAGTGTTGTGGTTGTTTATTGAGTCACTCTGACCTGTGGGTTTGCCCAATTTGCTGTTAGCAAACGGCGTATGGCGGATATTGCAAAGATTGCCTGCCGTTGTTTGTCAGAAAGGGCGGGGTGGAGAGGCGGTGAACAGGTTGCCTGAAACCATTCTTACCGGTTTTGGGCAGCCTTGATTCTTGATTGCCAGATAGTGCCGAGTTCAAACTGTGCCAATCGGGCGGCATCGACATTTGGGGCACCAGGGTTCATTTTTTCTCCCCAAAGGGGTTTCAGGTAGCCTCATTCAAGTGTGGAGGCTACCTGAAAAATGCGGTGGCAAGACGTTTATCGGTTGCTGCTGTTGTAGCGTTGCAGGCTGCGCTGTACGGGGGTTTTGATGGAAGCGCAGTATTGTTCGTGGTCTTTGCCTGCAGTTTGGCTGTTGAGGAAGGCGCGGGCTTCGGCTTTGCTCACCAGACTTTCGCAGCTGCCTTGCTCAAACTGTTTCATAGCGGCGAAGAAGGCGTTTTTATAGCGTTCGTCTTGGGCGGCGGTGCTGTCGCAGGCAAAGGTGTGGATGGTGATTTGGAAACCATCTTTCAGGTAGCCCAGGCATTGCTGTTTGCTGGCTTGGACGGGCTCGGCTTGGGCAAGGGCGGGGAGGAGAGTGGCAGTAAGGAGGGCTAGGGTACGGAGTTTCATTGGAGGAGTTCCTTGTATGTGGCTAGGAAGAAGAGGCTACCTGAAAATTGCTTTTCAGTTTTTCAGGTAGCCTGTGAGTTATTTGACGTTGCGGTAGCGGTGGGCAATGCTTGGCAGTTCGTCTTTGACGGCTGGGCAGAACAGGCGGCTGGTCTGACCGAGCCGCTTGAGTTCAAGATTGATGGCGGCTTGGGCTTCGTCTTCGCTGACGATGTCTAGGCAGCTGTCGTGCTCAAATTGGGTCTGGGTGTTTTTGAAGGCGGTTTGGTAGCGCTCCTCGGTGGCGGCATCGGGACGGCAGGCCTGGGTGAAGGCGGAGAGGTTGTTGCCATCGACAACGTAGCGCAGGCATTGGGCTTTTACGGCGGCGTGTTCGGCAGCTTGGTTGCTGTCTTGCGGGCTGTTGTCTTGTGGCTCGGGGTTAGGCTGCGGGCGCTCTTGGGTGTAGGCAGCTTGTTCGTTATCTTGCCGGCGGGTTGGCCGGCTGTGCCGGATTGGGGATTGGGTGGCGTTGTGTCCGGTATCGCGCTGCTGGCGGGCGTTGGTGCGGGTGTTGGCAGGTTTTGTTTCCTGTTGTTGGCGTGAGTGTGTACGGCCGTTAGCAGGCTTGTTGTCGTGCTCCCTGCTTTGGCTGTTGCGCCCGCGGGCGGGTTTGGCATCCTGCTGCTGACGTGAATTGGCGCGGCCGTTGGCTGGTTTGTTGCTGTCTTGGGTTCTGTTTTGACTGTTGCGGCCGTGCTGGGGTTTGTTGTCTTGCGGTTTGGAAGATGAGTTTCTGCCGGAGGAGGCGCGCTCCTGAGACCTGCTCTGCGCGGGTTTGGATTGGGATGCACGGCCGGATGAGGGTTTGGCGGGAGCGGCGATGGCGAGTGCGGGAAGGATGGCGGCGAGGGTGGCGATGGTTTTGAGTTTCATGGAGTTTGCTTTATGGCGTTGTGGGAAATGGGTTTGATGGGTTTCAGGTAGCCTGTCAGCTATTTGGCTGCCCCCTAATCTACCGGATTGGGCGCGGGAAGGCATATATCTGGCTACGGCCGGGCAGGATGTCGAATCATAGCGCAAGGCAGATGAGAAGGCGATAGTTATGATGGCTGTGTCCGTTTGAATTTTCAGGTAGCCTTTAAATTATTCTTGCCGCTGCCACAACACAAATGCCTCGTGCTTCTCGCGCGGGCGGTTGGCGCTGGCGAGTTCGGCGGCATCGGGCACGGATTCATGGCGCAGGGTAGCGACGAAGCGGCAGTTTTCGCCTAAGGGATAGCGGCCATATTCCTGCCAGGCGTGGCGTACCACAGCGTGCTGCGCGGAAACGCAGGCATCGGCCGGCAGCTCGGCTTCCAGCCGCCGCACCACGGGGCGGTAGCTTTTGGCCGCATCCAGCCAGGGCAGGAACAGGGTGAGGATGAGCGACCAGCACAGCGTGAGCCCGGCCGCCCAATTGGTAACCGCCTGCCGGCCGCGCACATATTTGCGCGTAATCGCCAAGAGCCACACCGGCGTGAACAATACGGCCACGATAACCGGGAAGTAATCGATATCCCGCTGATAATACGGGCTGAAATAAGCTGCACGTTCAGCCAGCTTGGCCGGCCAGCCGAAGTTCATGGCGAAAAAGCCGAGCCACACAAACAGCGCCAGCGAGCCGAACGTCATGATGCCGAACCAGTTGAAAAATGCCGCCGCGCCGCGCCGCAGCTGGTCGGCCTGTGCCGCTGCCGCCAACACCAAAGGCGGCAACAGCAGCATTAAATTGTCTTCCATGTGCTGCGGCGAGGCGGCCAGCACGAGGCCGAACACAGCCAGCCAAATCAGGCACAGGCTGTTCCAGCCCTGGCGCGGCAGGCGGCGTTGGCGGTAGAGCGTCCACAAGGCCAGCGGCCAGGCCGGGAAGGCAAACCACAGCAGGTTTTTCAGATAATAAGCGGCGGAAAAACCGAAATCCAAGCGGGCAAAGCCGCCGAACGGCGCGAGCGCGTGATACCGCCACCATTGCAGGAAGGCCTCGTGCGACAAACCATTGAGCACCAGCGGCCATACAAACAGCAAAGGCAGCGTCAGCCCTGCCGCCGCCAGCAGCGTGAGCCAGAAGCGCTTATTGTGCCAATGTGAATCCAGCAGCAACAGCGCCGTGGTGAGCATCACGCCCAACAGCGGCAGCAGGCTACCTGAAAGCGACAATACCGTCCAACCCAAGAGCGTGAGTACAATCGCCTTCACCGTTTTCTGCCGCGCCATCGCCAGCGCGTAGAAACTCAGGCTTAAGCCGCACAGGGTAACGATTTGCCCGCCGATGAAGTGGCTCATCATCAGCAGGCCCGGGCAGCCGATCAGCACCAGCACCGCCGTACGCCCGTTGCGCCGCCCCAAAAGCATCCGCCCCGCGCCGCCCATGGCCGCGAGCGACACCGCCGCGAGCAAGGCGTTCACCATGCGCACCGCCTCATACGGCGGCAAATGGCCGAACAGTTTCAAAAACAGCAGGGAAAGCCACATATACAGCGGCGGCACATCCCAAAACAGCGCCCCGCCATCCTGCGGCAGCCACCACTGCCCGCCCTCCGCCGCCTGCCGGATAACCGCATACACCGAGATTTCGTCTTGCCACAAATCGTGCGCAAACACGCCCGGCCACAGCCAGACAAAAGCCAGCAGCAGCAAGAGCCAGGGCCGCTCGTAAGTGGGCGGGGCGGGGCGTTGCTTGGGCGGAACGTAGGTTAGCATGGGATGTTTGGCAGGAAATTCAAATTGGGCGCTATTGTATAGCAAAGTGCGGGGTGGGGGTGGATAGGCGGGAGGCTACCTGAAAATGGAGCGGCTACGAAGTGAACATATAGCAGAGCAGGGTGGTGCTGTGCTGCCGTTTGGCTGCGTTTACCGGCTTTCAGGTAGCCTGCCGGGTTCAGTTGGCGCGGCGCAGGTAGGTGGCGAAGCGGGGAGTGCCTTTGGCGGTGAAGCCGCGGTATTTATAGGTGATGTGGCTGCCGATTGGCGGTGGGTTGCGACGGTCGGCGTCTTTGAAACCGGAGCCGATGCGGAATTCGCCGGTCTCGTTGCGGCAGGACACGGCGCCGAGCAGGCCGGTGTTGCGGCCTTTGCCTTCATGGTGGTCGGTAACGGTGCATTCCGCGTCGTGCGCGCTTTTGAGTTTGAGCAGGTTGTCGCTGCGGCCGCCTTGGTAGGGGATATTGGGGTTGCGCAGCATCACGCCTTCGCCGCCTTGGGCTTCGATTTGGCGTAGGAATTGTTGGGCATGGGCGGCATCGCGCACGGGAGTTTGCGGAATAACGGCGATTTTGGCCTGCGGGTGGGTGGCGAGGTGGCGCTGCACGAGGGCAAGACGCTGATACAGGTTGCCCGGGGCTTGCGGTGCGTCGAAAACGTGCAGCTTGATGCCGCTCCAATCGCCGTTGGCGCTGCGGACGGCGGCGGAAATCTGCTCGAATGCACCACGCCGGCTATAAAGCTCGCCATCGAGCGGATAGGGCGGGAAATCGCGGGTGAAACCGGCGGGCGGAGAGAAGGGGTGGCCTTGGCGGCTGATGAGTTTACGCCCGTCCCAATAGGCGCGCACGCCATCAAGCTTTTCGCTCATCGCCCAGCCGGCAATGTTTTGGCCGCTGTATTCTTTGGCCAGGATAAGGTTGGGTGCGGCGTGCAGGGCGGGGGCGAGCAGAAGGACGGCGAGAAAGGGGAGGAGTGATTTCATGGCGGTGCTTCGCTTGGATGAGATAGTTAAGGCTACCTGAAAATGTTGGTTTTGGCGAGGCGGAAAGCCATTTTACAGTTTTCAGGTAGCCTGAAAGGGATATACGGCAGAAAACGCCTACCAATGCCTTGTATGGCCGGAATGGGGTTCTCAGGGTGCAGGCTGCTTTTGGGCGGCCTGCTGCCATGCAGTTACCTGCTCGATAAAACCTTGTTTCTCGGCATTATCAGCAAAAATGCTGTGCGGCAGGACGATGAACGCGCTGCCGAAAATCAGGAGGATATCGCCCTTTACGGTGTGCACGCTGTCTAAAGTTGCCCAGCCGAACCATGATTCGTGCTGCTGCGGGTAAATTTGGCGGCAGCCTGCGCTGTCGGCGCTGAAGCGGCTTTCGTGCAGCAGGTAGCTGCGGCAGTAGATATATTTCAGGATTCGGCGGTTGAATATGCTGCTGATAATGCAGATCAGGAGAAAGCCGACTGCGACGATATTCACCGCTGTTGTGTTGGCATGTATGATGGAGCCGAGCGTACCTTCGTCTAAATAGCATTCTTCCAGCAGGGCAGACAGTTGGGTTTGGTTGTGGAACAGCAGAAAAGACATCGCCAACACAATAATGAGGAGCGGCAGATAAAAGCACAGCAGCGGCGAATATTTGCGCGGCGCGGCTTTGTTGTAATACCTCATCTGGGCATAAGCGCCTTTCAGGTATTCCTCGGGCGTGGGCGGCACGGTGTAGCTGTATGTTAAGGGTTCGGACATGGGGTTCTCTGTTGGAATTTCGTTTATATTTGTTTGATTCTTAATTGATACCCACAGGCTACCTGAAAGCGCGGTTTCAGCGCAATTTCTGCAAAAACGGATTAAATGCGATTTCCCACAAAAAGCCGTCTGGATCGGCGAGGTAGCCGCTGTAGCCGCCCCAGAACACTTTCTGCGGGGCTTTGATGATGTTGATGTTTTTTGCGGCAAACCCGGCAAACAGTGCGTCCACTTCGGCTTCGCTGCCCACGTTGTGCGCCAAGGTAAAGCGAGGAAAGCCGCTGCTTTGTTCCGGTATTTGTGCGTCGCGCGCCAGGGCGGCTTTGCCGAACAGGGCGAGCAGTAGCGCGTTCCCGGCTTGGAAAAAGGCAATATTCTCGTTGCTGTCGGCTGTTTCCTGCCAGCCGAATACATCCCGATAAAAACGGCGCGATTCGGCAAGGTCGGCCACGCCGAGCGTAATGTAGTTGATGTGTTGTTCCATCGGTTTTCCTTTTGGCTGGAAGAGATATTGAGAGGCTACCTGAAAAGCGGTTCTGCGTTTTCAGGTAGCCTTTGTCATGCCGCGCTTTACGACGAGGCGAAGGCTTCAAACGGCACGGCGAGCAGGGACTCGGCGCCTTGGCGGATGCGTTCGGCGCAGGCGTGGGCTTGGGGTAGAACGTAGGCGAGGTAGGTGCGGGCGGTGTGCTGCTGGGCTTGGCAGAATGCGCTGCCGAAGCGTGCTTCTGCGTTGCGGGCGGCGAGGAAGTTTTGCGCCAGGGCGGCCGCGCCGAGGGTGAGGGAGATTTGCTCCAGATAGGCGGCGGCGTTGAGGGCGGTGGCAGCGGGGTTGGTCTCGTGCTGCTGCACGAGGAGGGCGGTGCTGCGTTCGGCCAATTCAAGGGCGCGCTGGAGCGGCTCGGCAGTGGCGGGCTCAATGGCGGCGAGCTCGTTGGCAGTCTGCTGGGCTTCGGCGAGCAGGGTGCGCACGAGGCTGCCTTTGTCGGACACGGTTTTGCGGGCGAGGTCGGCGGCCTGCACGCCGTTGGTGCCTTCGTAGATGGCGGTGATGCGCACGTCGCGCACGAGCTGGGCGATGCCAGTTTCTTCGATATAGCCTGCGCCGCCGAATACTTGCATGGCGAGATTGGCGAGCACCGTGCCGTTGTCGCTGCACCAGGCTTTAACGATGGGGATGAGGTAGTCGAGCCGGCCTTTGGCGGCTTTTTTGGCGGCGGGTTCGGGGTGTTGGTGCGAGGCATCGAGCGCGGCGGCGGCTTGGAGATACAGGGCGCGCTGGGCGGCGATGGTGGCTTTTTGCACCAGCAGCATGCGGGCGACATCGGGGTGGTGGATGATGGTGAGCGGGGTGCCGTCGGGCGCGCTGCCCTGCACGCGTTCGTTGGCATAGGCCAGAGCGAGCTGGTAGGCGGCTTCGGCCACGGCATGGCCTTCGATGCCCACGCCTAGGCGGGCATGGCTCATCATAGTGAACATATAAAGCAGGCCGCGCCCGGCTTTGCCGATGAGGTAGCCTTCGGCTTCGTCGAACTGCATCACGCAGGTGGGGCTGGCGTGGATGCCCATTTTGTGTTCCAGCGCGATGGCGCGCACATTGTTGTGCCCACCGATGCTGCCGTCGGGCTTGATTTTATATTTGGGCACGATAAACAGCGAAAGGCTTTTCACGCCGGAGGTGGTGCCGGGCAGGCGGGCGAGCACGAGGTGGATGATGTTTTCGGTGAGCTCGTGGTCGCCCCAGGTGATGAAGGTTTTCTGGCCGCTGATGCGGTAGCTGCCGTCTTCCTGCGGCACGGCTTTGGTGGCTACTTGGGAGAGGTCGGTGCCGACTTGCGGCTCGGTGAGGTTCATGGTGCCGCTCCAGAGGCCTTGGCTCATTTTGGGCAGGAAGGTTTGCTTCTGCTCTTCGGAGCCGTGGCGCATGATGGCTTCGATGGCGCCCACGGTGAGCATGGGCAGCAGCGAGAGGGCGAGGTTGCCGCAGTAATACATTTCTTCGCACGCGGCGGAAATCACGGCGGGCAGGCCTTGGCCGCCGTATTCGGCCGGGGCGCGCAGGCCGGGCCAGCCGGCTTCGCAGAAGGATTGGTAGGCGGCGGCGAGGTCGGGATGGGTGACGACTTTGCCGTTTTCCAGGCGCGCGCCGTGCAAATCGCCGGTGCGGCCGGTGGGCAGGAATACTTCTTCGCTGAACTTGGCCGCTTCTTCGATGATGGCGGCGGCGGTGTCTTCGTCCAGGCCGTTTTCGGCATACCATTGGGCGATTTCGGCCAGGTTGCCGTGGGTTTGCAGGGCGAATAAGAGTTCGTTTACGGGGGCGCGGTAGGACATGAAAGGCTCCTTTGTAGTAGGGAAAAGATACGGGCTAGCATAGCAAATCCGCGCGGGCTTGGGTATGGCGGGCGCGGGTTTTGTGCGGCGGGGCTGATGGGCGGCAAAAGGTTGGTTGGAGTTGGAGGCTACCTGAAAACCTTTTTCTTCTCGCTGTGGGAGAGGCGGCAAGCCGCAGGTTTGCAGCGTTTGAACTCCGTTGAAGCGTGCGTTTCAGGTAGCCTTCAAGCAGCGGGATAGATGTTTACAATATCTTGTTTTTTGTTACAATCCGATCAGCGGCAATACCCTTATTCCCCTTTCCAAACAGGAGCGGCAAGATGAAGCAAACCATGATGAACACGGCAGCGGGCGTATCGGTGGCAGTGCTATTGGGCGGCGCGGGCTTGGCTTGGGCACAGAATTTAGATCCACACACCAGAGCAGGTATGCAGACGGATGCAGATAATGCAGCCCGTGCAAGAAGAGGAGCAACACAACAGCCGATCAACCGCGGCCCCACCGCCGCCGAAATACGCGCCTGGGAGCAGCGCGAGGCGGAGGTGCAAGCAGAAATCGCGGAACTGCGCCGCACGCCGTATTGGATGGCTTTGGCTTGGAATCCTGATAAAAATACCATAGCATGGCCTGGAGGATTTAGTTCAGAGCAAAGGGCTATTGAACGCGCAAAAGAAATATGTGCCTCTCCCAATTGCCACATTATTGCCACCTTCAACAATACCTGCGCGCATTTCGTCAGTTCAGTGCCAAGACCGCGCTCGGTACGGGATTTCTTTGTGGCCTACGATCGTGACGGTAATCGGGCAGAACAAAAAGCCATTCAGGCCTGCGAGGCGGTGCATGGCAAGCGGGAAGACAGATGCTTCTCCTCCCTGCTGCGAACGCCGCATGGGAAAGGCATTTTCTGCGTGGGCTACGATTACAATCTTTACAATCAGCGCTAAAACCTGCCGTTTGAGGCTGACAAGGCTACCTGAAAACAGGAAAACCGTTTCAGGTAGCCTTTGCTTAGGGCTTGGGCACAAATTCTGCCTGTACGCCGATTGCCTGCAGTTCGGCGAGGTGGTTTTTCATGTGTTTCCAGATGCCGCTGCAGTACACGAAGGGCGGGGATTTGCTGAGCGCGAGCGCTTGGGCGGTGTTGAGGCCGCGGTGTTTTTTCAGGCCGGCGGCGAGGCGGGTGCTTTGCCGGCCGGGATGGGAAACGATGATGTCGCCGAAAACGTAGTCCGGATCGTTGGGCGGGGTGGCGCAGCGGGCGATTTCGGCAGCAAGGCGCTCGTGTTCGGCAAAGGATTTTTGCACTTCGCGCCAGAAGGAGGCGGCGGTGTTGCAATAATCGGCGATGTATTGGGCGGCGGCTTCAGGGCTGCGGGCGGCGTGTTGCCAGATGTGTTGGATATGTTGCGCCAGCTCGGCCAGGCTGCCGGCGATGGCTTCGGGTTGCATTTGGTCGTGCCAGGCAAAGTAAACGGGAAAGCCTTTTGCGGCTTGGTTTAAGTCGATGATGAAGGGGTCGTCCATGGCGTTGAGGGCGAAGACGTATTGGCTGGCGGAGAGAGGGGTGTTTTCTTTGTAGTAGGGATCTTGGAAGGCGGCTAAATCGGCATTTTTAGGGAAATGCAGGGGAAAATAGCCGTTGTTGTCGGGCTTGGCTTGGATGGTGGCGATAAAGCTGGCGAGGGCGGGCGGGAAGAGGAGCATGGCGGGTGAATGCGTGAGGAAGGGGGGGCGGGCTGTTTTTCAGGTAGCCTAATGGATGGAGGCTACCTGAAAAATGGCAGCTTTGCCGGCGTTTTGTGCGTGCTCTTTGCGATATTCTCAGGTAGCCTTTGGTTTGCGCGGCTAGCTCAAACGCTGAGTAGCGGCACGATAATCGGGGCGAGGAAGGAGGTGAGGATGCCGTTGAAGATCAGGCCGAGGGTGGCGTAGGCGGCGAAATGGCCGCTGATTTCCAGGCTGGCGGCAATGCCGATGGCGTGCGAGGCCGTGCCCTGTGCGATGGAGTGCGAGATGGGGTTGCGGATGTGGCTGTGGCGCAGAATCCAGAAGCCGATAAACTGGCCGGTGAGGCCGGCCAGCAGCACGGCGGCCACGGAAACGGCGGGGATGCCATCTAGTACGTGGGTAATTTCCAGCGCAATCGGCATGGTAACCGATTTGGCGGCTAGCGACTGGCTCACGTCGTGGCTGGCGCCCAGCCAGTGGGCAAACAGCACGCCGCTCACAATCCCCACCACGCTGCCCACCAGCTGCGAGGCGGCAATCGGCAGCCATTGGCTGCGGATGCGCGGCCACTGCTGATACATGGGGATGGCCAGACACACGATGGCCGGCTGCAGCCAAAAGCCGACCATGCGGCCGGTTTGCATGAAATCGTCGTAGCGGATGCCGAAGAGTTTCAGGTAGCCTATTACCAAAAGCGTGCTCACCATCAGCGGGTTGGCCAGCGGGCTGCCGCTGCGCAGGCGCAAAAACAGGCTGAGGCGGTAGAGGCCGAGCATCATCAAAATCAGCACAATGGGGTTGGTGGCGATTTCCCTCATTTGTGTTTCCTCAGTATTTCATGCGTTTTCGCGCTGGAGAGCAGCACCAGCACGCTGCTGGCTACGGTGGCGATGGTAATCGACCAGAAATCGTGCGCCACGATGGAGAAATAATCCATCAATGCCACGCAGGCGGGAATCATCAGCAGCATCATGTGCTGCATGAGAAATTCGGTCATTGGTTTAAACCAGGCTTCCTTCACCCAGCCGGCTTGGAGTAGGCCGAACAAAATCAGCAGGCCCACAATGCTGGCAGGCAGTTTGAGGTGGGTGAGGTGTAAAAGCACTTCGCCTGCGGCTAGGCAGGCGAAAACGATAATGAGTGCGCGTAACATGGTTGCTTGCCTAAGAGCAATGTTGGAAAGGGCGAATTATAGCACCGTATGGGCGCTCAGAAGAGATGAAGGCTACCTGAAACCTTTTCAGGTAGCCTTCATCTCTACAGGTAGCTTTCATCTCTATTTGAAAAAGGGCGGATTAGTAGCCCAAACGCTGGCAGATGGTGGAAGACAATCCGGCCTGGTTGAGGGTGTAGAAATGCAGGCCGGGGCGCCGTGGCGCAGGAGGCGGCCGCACATTTCGGTTACCACGTCCAGCCCCAAGGCTTTGATGGAGGCGGTGTCGTCGGCATAGGATTGCAGCTTCAGGCGCAGCCAGCGCGGAATTTCGGCGCCGCACATATCGGCGAAGCAGGTGAGTTTGGAGAAGTGGGCATCGGCATTGAAGAAAAACTGGGTGATGGCGGAATCGGCGCTGGCTTTACACTTTGTGCACGAAGCTTTGGATGTTGTCTTCGGTGTTGAACGATTGCAGGTGATATTCCGAGTAGGCAGCCACTATTAGATTGGTTGCGGGTGATTTTCTGTTTTTGCGGCCTTCAGGCGTGCGGGTGGGGAAAATTCGAAGCCGAGAGTATTGTGTTGCATGATGGTGGAGAAAATGAATGCGGAAGTAAAGACGATACGGTAGCGGGGATTTAGGCAAGGGAGGCGGATTGAAAAATCGGCGTGAGTAGATGATAAGGAATCCATGTTGAGGGATAGGCTACCTGAAACCGTTCATCCGAAACGGAGTGAAGCGTTTCAGGTAGCCTATACCATTTTTTACAATCTGGAAACCTAAATCAAACAATCCCCACCGATTGATCAGCTTAGCCATTTTTCTGCCGTTGTGGCCACAATCGTTCGCGCCACAAGCACCGTGTTTAGTTTAATAAGATGGAAATCAGACAAATAAGGCTACCTGAAATTTAGCTTCGCAGAAACTCCGCTGCACTGTGTTTTCAGGTAGCCTACTTTTTAAGCAATCACTTGCAAATAATTAGTTCTTGCTCTGATCCACCAGTTTGTTTTTGGTAACCCAAGGCATCATGCTGCGCAACTGTGCACCCACCTTTTCAATCTGGTGGGCGGCGTTTAGGCGGCGGCGGGCAGTCATGCTGGCGTAGTTGGTGGCGCCTTCTTGAATGAACATTTTGGCATATTCGCCGCTTTGAATGCGGTACAGGGCTTTTTTCATCGCTTCTTTGGTGGCAGATGTGATGACTTCTGGGCCGGTAACGTATTCGCCGTATTCCGCGTTGTTGGAAATGGAGTAGTTCATGTTGGCAATGCCGCCTTCGTACATCAAGTCCACAATCAGTTTCAGCTCGTGCAGGCATTCGAAGTAGGCCATTTCGGGCGCGTAGCCGGCTTCCACCAGGGTTTCAAAGCCACATTTCACCAGTTCGACCGCGCCGCCGCATAATACGGCTTGTTCGCCGAACAGGTCGGTTTCGGTTTCTTCGCGGAAGTTGGTTTCAATCACGCCGCCCTTGGTGTTGCCATTGGCTGCGGCGTAGGAGAGGGCGATGTCGCGGGCTTTCCCGCTTTTGTCTTGATACACGGCAATCAGTGAGGGCACGCCGCCGCCTTTGAGGAACTCGCTGCGCACGGCGTGGCCTGGGCCTTTGGGGGCAATCATTACTACGTCTAAATCGGCACGCGGCACGATTTGGTTGTAGTGCACGTTGAAGCCGTGAGCAAAGGCCAATACGGCGCCCTGTTTCAGGTTGGGCTCGATTTCGGCGCAGTATATGGCGGGCTGGGATTCATCCGGCAGCAAAATCATCACCAAATTGGCGGCTTTGGTGGCCTCAGCCACGGTACGCACGTCGAAGCCGGCGGCTTCGGCTTTGTTCCAGGAGCCGCCTTTGCGCAGGCCGACAATCACGTTTACGCCTGAATCTTTCAAGTTGGCCGCGTGGGCGTGGCCTTGCGAGCCGTAGCCGATGATGGCCACGGTTTTGCCTTTGATGAGGGAGAGGTCGGCATCTTTATCGAAGTAAACTTGCATGTGGATTCCTTTTTTGGGATTCGGTTAAACAAGGTAGCCGGCGCGGCCGTTATGCAGTGCGGCGGGCTGGCAGGTGGACATAGCGGTGGCAGGGAAAGGCACCGTCGCATGTATTTAGATGATGCATGCTACCCGAATTTTGACAAGTCGACAGCGTTTTTAGACAAGTTTTCAAAATAGGCTCGAGGAAAGGTAAAATGTAATGTTTTTTAGGCATATTGTCTAATTTGACCTCGTAGAAACTCCGCTTCACTACGTTTTCAGGTAACCTTATTAATGCTGTCTGAGCAAATTTTTCAAAAAACCCACACCATGAGCTGCCAAGAGCTCGGCCTGATTTTCCTGCTCGCCGGCGTGTTTTGTATCTGCTTTGCCGGATTTCGGCAGTTGTATGTGATGATTACTGAAAGCTATACCCTCAATCACTTCTGATACTGTTTGCTCAGGTGGGTGCTCCAGTAGTCGGGCAGCTCCCGCCCGTGGCGGGCAAGGGCTATGTAACGAAGTATCGCATGCAGCAGGCCGCTGTTAATTGCGGGGATAGTCTCAGTTCAGTTATAGTTTGAAAAACTGTCTGAGACATATTGAAAACACAGGCCGGCAGTTTTGCCTGGCTTGTGTTTTTTGATTGCTGTATCCATCGATGAAACCTTTATTATGAGCAAACCCCACCACCCTGTTACCCCAGCCATCCGTTTTCTGCGTGCACACAAAATCGAGCACACCGCCATGCAGTATCCCTATGAAGAGCACGGCGGCACGGCGCATTCCGCCGAATGCCTCGGCATCGACGAACACCAAATCGTCAAAACCATCGTGCTGATTAACGAACACAAAAAAGGCCTGATTGTGCTGATGCACGGCGACCGCCAAATCTCCACCCGCAACCTCGCCCGCCAGCTCGGCATGAAACACGTGGAGCTGGCCGCGCACGACCAGGCGCACAAATGGACGGGCTATTTTGTGGGCGGCACCAGCCCCTTCGGTTGCCGTACCGCCTTGCCGGTGTATGCCGAACGCAGCATTTGGGATTTGCCACTGATGTATATCAACGGTGGCGGCCGCGGCCTGTTTGTCACTGTTGCCCCCGCCCCCGCGCTCGCCGCGCTGAATGCACAGCCGGTGGAGGTGGCGGTGGATTAGCCGCCTTCGGTGCTGTAAGAAAGGCTACCTGAAAGTTTCAGGTAGCCTTAATCTGCTAAAATTCGCTTTTCATCAATCCAAACGACAGTTGCTCAAATGAAAACGAGGCCAAGCGGCAAACCAATGCCGCATCGTTTTTATTGTGGACAGCATAAACACATGGCAGCCCGAATATCCTTCAGGCTGCCGCACCCCTTTGTCGGTACACTATGAATCTTCCTCTGCCCAAACCCGCACAAAAGTCCCGCTGGCCGCAGCTTTCCGCCGGCAGCTTGCCTTATTTCCTGGCCTCCGCCCTGCCGGAAAAACCACTCAAGCTCGTGCTCACGCCCGATGCCGAAACCGCGCTGCGCCTGCAAACCGCGTGGCAGTTTTTCCGTCCGCAAGACAACGCCCTGTTCCTGCCCGATTGGGAAACGCTGCCCTACGAACGCTTTTCGCCGCATCAGGATTTGGTGTCTGAGCGGTTGTCCGTGTTGTGGCAGCTTAAAAATGGTGCGGTAGATGTGCTGTTTGTGCCCGTTGCCACCGCCATGCAGCAGCTTGCGCCGCCGCCCTTCCTGCTGGGGCGCACGTTTTGGCTGAAAACGGGGCAGACGCTGGATTTAGACAAACTGCGCGAAAATCTGGTGGAAGCCGGTTATTCTGCCGTGTCCAACGTGGTGGCCAGCGGCGAATTTGCCGTGCGCGGCGGAATTGTGGATTTGTTCCCCATCGGCAGCGGCACGCCTTACCGCATTGATTTGTTCGACGACGAAATCGACAGCATCAAAACTTTCGATCCCGACACCCAGCGCACCCTCGCGCCCGTGTCCGAAGTCCGCCTGCTGCCCGCGCACGAGTTCCCCACTGATGCCGACGCGCAAAAAATCTTCCGCACCCGCTTCCGCGAGGAAATCCAAAGCAACCCGAACGAGGCCGCCGTGTATCAAGCCGTCAGCAACGGCCAGTTCGGCGCAGGCGTGGAATACTACCTGCCGCTGTTTTTTGAAGACGGCTGCGCCAGCCTGTTCGACTACATTGGCGAAAACGCCCTGGCCGTATGCGTGGGCGATGTACACGCCGAAGCCGTGCGCTTCGAAGGCGAAATCAAATCGCGTCACGCGCTGGCGCAGGGCGACCCAAGCTATCCGCCGTTGCACCCACAGCATTTGTATCTTGCTGCCGACCGATTTTCAGGTAGCCTGAAAGCCTACCCGCAAATCTGGCCCGATCTTTCCGCCACCTCGCCCCATGCCCTGCCCGATGTGGCGGTAAATCGCCAATCCGAACAGCCGCTGGCTGCGTTGCAAGATTTTCAGGTAGCCTTCGGCGGCCGTATTTTGCTGTGTGCCGAAAGCGCCGGCCGGCGCGAAACCATGCTCGGCTTCTTTGCCCAGCACGGCTTGAAACCCAAACCTGTGGCCGGCTGGCAGGCGTTTTTAGATGACAACGCGCCGCTGTGCATCACGGTTACGCCGTTGGCAGAAGGCTTTCAATTGGGCAGGCTACCTGAAAACAGCCAGAATGCCCTTTCAGGTAGCCTGCACCTCGCCGTCATCACCGAATCCGAGCTGTATCAATACGTCGCCCGTTCGCGCGCCCACAACCGCCGCAAAAAACACGCCGCCGTTTCAGACGGCCTGTTGCGCGACCTTGCCGAAATCAACATCGGCGACCCCGTCGTACACGAAGAACACGGCATCGGGCGCTATATGGGCTTGGTAACGATGGATTTGGGCGGCGAAACCAACGAAATGATGTTGCTCGAATACGCGGGCGAAGCGCAGCTTTATGTACCTGTTTCGCAACTGCATTTAATCAGCCGCTACTCCGGTCAGGCGCATGAAAACGTTGCTTTGCACAAGCTCGGCAGCGGCGCATGGAACAAAGCGAAGCGCAAAGCCGCCGAAAAGGCGCGCGATACCGCCGCCGAATTGCTCAACCTCTACGCCCAACGCGCCGCCCAATCGGGACACAAATTTGAAATCAACGAGTTGGACTATCAGGCGTTTGCCGACGGCTTCGGTTACGAGGAAACCGAAGACCAGGCCGCCGCCATCGCTGCCGTGATTAAAGATTTGACGCAGGCGAAACCGATGGACCGCCTCGTGTGCGGTGATGTCGGTTTCGGCAAAACCGAAGTCGCCCTGCGCGCCGCGTTTGTGGCGGTGATGGGCGGCAAACAGGTCGCCGTACTCGCCCCGACCACGCTTCTGGTCGAGCAGCACGCGCAAAACTTTGCCGACCGCTTCGCCGATTTCCCCGTGAAAGTCGCCAGCCTTTCGCGTTTCAACAACAGCAAAGCCACCAAAGCCGCGCTGGAAGGCATGGCGAACGGCACGGTCGATATCGTTATCGGCACGCACAAACTGGTGCAGGACGACATCAAATTCAAAAATTTAGGTTTAGTGATTATTGATGAAGAACACCGCTTCGGCGTGCGCCAAAAAGAGCAGCTCAAACGCCTGCGCGCCAATGTCGATATCCTCACCATGACCGCCACGCCGATTCCGCGCACCCTCAGCATGGCGCTCGAAGGCCTGCGCGACTTCTCGCTGATTACCACCGCGCCCAGCCGCCGCCTTGCCGTCAAAACTTTTGTCAAACCCTTCAGCGAAGGCAGTGTGCGCGAAGCCGTGTTGCGCGAACTCAAACGCGGCGGACAAGTGTTTTTCCTGCACAATGAAGTGGATACGATTGAGAATATGCGCGAGCGGCTGGAAACCCTGCTGACCGAAGCCCGCATCGGAGTAGCGCACGGACAACTGCGCGAGCGCGAATTGGAACAAGTCATGCGCGACTTTTTGCAGCAAAGATTCAACGTGTTGCTCTGTTCCACCATCATCGAAACCGGCATCGACATTCCCAACGCCAACACCATCATCATCAACCGCGCCGACAAATTCGGGCTGGCGCAACTGCACCAGCTTCGCGGGCGCGTCGGCCGAAGCCATCACCAAGCCTACGCCTACCTGCTCATGTCCGAATACCTCACCAAAGACGCAGAAAAACGCCTCGACGCCATCGCGGCGGCAGACGAACTCGGCGCAGGTTTCACCCTCGCCATGCAGGATTTGGAAATCCGCGGCGCAGGCGAAATCCTCGGTGAAGGACAATCCGGCGAAATGATGCAGGTCGGCTTCACGCTCTACACCGAAATGCTCAAACAAGCCGTGCGTGACCTCAAAAAAGGCCGCCAGCCCGACCTCGACGCACCGTTGGGCATCACCACCGAAATCAAACTGCACAGCCCCGCCCTGCTGCCCGAAAGCTACTGCCCCGACATCCACGAACGGCTCGTCCTCTACAAACGCTTCGCCGTCTGCGAAACTGTGCAGCAAATCAATGCAATACACGAAGAGCTGGTTGACCGCTTCGGACTGCCTGAACAACCCGTCAAAACCCTTATCGAAAGTCACCACTTACGGCTTGCGGCAAAAGAATTGGGCATAGACGCCATCGACGCGACAAGCGAATCCGTTACCATTGCCTTCGGCAAACACCACCAAATCGATCCGACAGAAATCATCCTGCTGATTCAGACGGATAAAAAATACCGGCTGGCTGGGGCGGATAAGCTGAAGTTTACGGCTCAGATGGAGGATGTGGAGACGCGAATAAATACCGTGAAGAATGTGTTGCGAAGGTTAAAGGCAGGCGCGGTAACGAAAGAAAAAGAGGCTACCTGAAAAGCGCCCGCCTGCTGCTTGGCAGGCGGGTGCTTTTCAGGTAGCCTTTCTCTTTTTCCAAATTCTATCTCCTGCCCGCCATGAACACCGAAAACGAATTGCCTGGAATTGCGCCGCAAACCTTGCCCGATGGGGCGTCTGAGATTGAGCCTGCCGCGATTGAAACGCTTGCCGCAGTGGTAACTGAGTCGCAGGCTGCCGTGTTGGCGGAAATTCCTGCGCAGCTAGTGGCTGATGGCGGTGAGGAGGTTGCCGAGCCGGGGCGCAAGTGGCGCGAGGGGCGGATTGTGGATGCTGCCGTGCGTGTGTGGGATGCTGCAGAGCGCACCGGCGTGGCCGATGTGGTGAACAATGGCGACGAGCCGCCTTTGGGCGTGTTTTTGGTGGGCGACCTTTTTGCCGCCACCGACCTTGCCCCCGAGCCGGGCGATGTGTTGCGTGGCGTGTTGCAGAGCCATCCTGTTAGCGGCTATTGGCTGCTCGATAGCGCGGAAAATGCCGCCACGTCCAGCCTGCAGCGGCGCAGCCCGGAAGAAGAAGAGGCGCTGCATAAAGAGCGCAAGCAGGCCAAGCGGCAAGATAAATTGGTGAACGGCGAAACTTATGTGGGCAAGGTGGTGCGCTGGAACGAAGAGGAAAAATCGGGCTATATCAAGGTTAAGTCCATTAAAGCGCGGGTGTTTTTCCCTCAATCGGCTTTCGTGTTCCGCGATAAAAGTCCGGCCAACCACCAGCAGGTGAGCTTTGTGCTGGGGCGGCGGGGCGGCGAATGGGTGGCCACCCGTGTGATTCCGCAAGGCTACGAACTGGGCTGGGCCGACCGCGAAAGCCCTTCTTCCGGCACGATTTTGGGCGGCGGTTTCAGCGAAAGCCTGCTCGGCGGCACGTTTATCCTGCTCTTCCTTGCCGCCGTATCCTTTATTTCCTTGCCGCTGGCCGCAGCCTATTTGCTGGCCAGCTGCCTGCTGCTTATTCTCTACCGCACGGACAAGCGCAGCGCCCAAAGCGGCCGCACCCGCGTGCCCGATGGCGTGCTGCACCTGTTGGCCATGCTCGGCGGCTGGCCCGGCGGCCTGTTGGCGCAGATGCGTTATCAGCAGCACACCGCCAATATCCGCTTTGTGCGCGCTTTTTGGTTTAGCGTGGCGCTGAATGCCGTGGGCACTTATGTTTTGCTGGTGTACTTTATCGGCTCGCCCGCGTTTGCCTTCTTGAAAAACTAGCCGCATGAACAGCTACTGCGCCCTTGCCAACGGCCTGCCCGCCGACAGCCCCGACCCCAACAAGCATTATCACGACTATCTCTACGGCTTCCCCATCGAAGACGACAACGAACTCTTCGGCCGCCTGCTGCTCGAAATCAATCAGGCCGGCTTGAGCTGGACGCTGATTTTGCAACGCGCCGCCGGCCTGCGAGCCGCCTACGCCGGCTTCGACATCGCCGCAGTGGCCGCCTTCGGCGAGGCCGATCGCCAACGCCTGCTGGCCGACGCGAAAGTGATCCGCAACCGCCTGAAAATCAATGCCGCCATCCACAATGCGCAGCAAATCTTGCAGCTGCAACAGGTATTCGGTTCGTTCAAAAACTGGCTCGATGGCCACCATCCGCAGCCGTTGGCCGATTGGGTGAAGCTGTTTCGCCGCACCTTCAAATTCACCGGCCCTGAAATCGTGCGCGAATTTTTGGTGAGCACAGGCTACCTGAAAGGCGCGCACAGCGAAGACTGCCCCACCGCCGCCCGCGCCGCTGCCGCCAATCCGCCGTGGTTGCGGGGCTGATGCGACTGGCAAGTTAGAAAAAGGCTACCTGAAAGCGTTAGCTTTGCGAGTTTCTGCGAAGCTGAGTTTTCAGGTAGCCTTTTTGTTTGGCTGTGGGCGATAGCTTATGTGGCGGGGCAGGGCGGCAAGTGGCTCCGCCGTTTAGTTTTGCCTGTTCTTTCGAATTTTCAGGTGGCCTTTAACGGCGGGATTGAGTGATGCTGTATTCAGACTGTTTGAACTTCGTTGAAGGTGTATTTTCAGGTAGCCTCAATTGCCGGGTTGCGATGTTGTTTCAGGCAGTCCTTCATTTCCGCTGGCGGGAGGTTGGGGCGGGTGGTGGTGGAAGAGGCCTTGTTCGGTAATGGTCCAGAGGGCGGCGTCGGTGTGTATGGTTTTGAGGGCGTTGTTGGTCCAGGTGTTGCAGGTGTAAAAGAGGTTGTAGCTGCCGACGGCTTCGTAGAAAGCGTCGTTTTCGCCGTAGACCATATCGGTGGGGATGGGGAGGGTGCGGTCGTTTTGCCATTGCAGGCTTTGGCGGATGTAGGCGATGAGGCGGCGGTATTGGGCACGGCTGATGCGGATGGGGGCGCAGCGGGTGCAGCCTTCGAGGCTGTGGTAGTAGGTGGCGTGGACGGCGTTGCTGGATAGGCCAGTGGCAGCTTTGAAGGCGGTGCTGGGGCGGAGGTCGGCCCAGGTTGGGGTGGTGAGGTAGAAGTTTTTGTCGCCTAGGCCGATGGCGAGCCAGGGGGCGTATTCTTGGTTGCGGGTGTGTTCGGCGGGGAAGACGGCTCGCCAGTCGGCTTCGCTGCTGAAGGTGGGGACGACGATGTCGGTGTGCACGCCGTTGGAAAGCAGCCATACGGTGATTTCGGGCTCGCCTTCGGGCCAGCCTGGGCTTTTGATGCGGGGTAGCAGCCAAACGGCGGCGCCGTAGAGCAGGAGGAGGGCGGCCAGGCTGAGGAGGCTGCGGCGGATGAGGCGGGAAAGTTTGGGCATGGTGATGTGTGGCTTGAGGCTACCTGAAAGTTTGGGCTTCGTGGGGCTTGGTTTTCAGGTAGCCTTTGCTTATTCGGGCTGGGGCTGGTAGTTATCCAGCAGCTGCTCGATTTGTTGGGGGCAGGTGAGGGGGCGCAGTTGGGTGAAGAGGTGTGCGGCTTGGGGGTGGCTGGTTTTCATCATGCCGAGCCATTGTTTGAGGCGGGCGGCGGGGTAGGGCGTGTCGCCAGCGTGTTCGCGGCAGAGTTGGAAGAATCGGCGTATCCACACGAGGTAGTTGGCGAAACCGGCGGGCTGGGGCGGGAGGCCTTGGTTGTGGCGCTGGATTTGGCGGGCGAGGTCGGGGGTGATGACGGCGCCGCGCCCGAGCATCACATCTTGGCAGCCGCTGGTGCGGCGGATGGCTAGGTAGTCGGTCAGGCTGAATACGTCGCCGTTGGCGATAACGGGGATGCTGAGTGCTTGGCGGATGGGGGCGATTTGCTCCCAATGGGCGGGCGGGCGGTAACCTTCGATTTTGGTGCGGGCGTGTACGGCCAGCGCGGAGGCGCCGCCTTGGGCGATGGCTTGGGCGCATTCGAGGGCGCGTGAGCTATCTTCGTAGCCGAGGCGCATTTTGGCGGTGAGGGGGATGTCTTCAGGTAGCCTTTGGCGCACGGTGGCGACGATTTGGCGGATGCGTTCGGGCTCGCGCAGGAGGATGGCACCGCCTTGGTGTTTGTTGACGGTGGGGGCGGGGCAGCCGAAGTTGAGGTCGATTTTTTGCGCGCCTGCGGCCACGGCGGCTTGGGCGTTGGCGGCCATGTTGTCGGGGACGCTGCCGAGCAGCTGGAGGGTGCAGTGGGTTCCGGCGTGGGTGCGGCAGCCGTGATCGATTTCGGGCATATGCCGCCGCCAGGTGGCGCGAGAGTGCAGGGTGTGGGTGATGCGGACGAATTCGGTAACGCATTCGTTGTAGCCGCCGATGTCGGTGAGCAGGCGGCGCATGACGGGGTCGAGCAGACCCTGCATGGGGGCTAAAATTAGGTTCATGGGGGTATTTTAAGTTTTCAGGTAGCCTTTGAGATAGAGGCTACCTGAAAAATTTGTGGCGAAGGTATTCCATGCCGTCACTGTTTGTTGGGCTTGGGCAAAATCTGCACGAGTTGTGTGCGCCCCGATTTGGCGGCTAGAGGATTTTTTGGCTGCCTTCGAATACTTGAATGCTGTAATCACACACGCGGTCGATACAGTTGGGCATGGTGAGGGTGTATTGGCCGCTTTGGCGGGCATACCAGCCAAACATGGGGGAGGCATGGGGATCGGTGTCGGCGATAAGGGTACGGCCGTCGCGCAGCAGGGTGAGGTTAATGTTGTTGCATTGGCGGCTGCAATCGGCGAAGAAGGTGTAGTGTTTGCCGGCACGCAGGTTGATTTGCTGGAGTTTGGATTTGCCTTGGGACAGGCTGCCACGGAAATGTTCGTGCAGCCGGGCGCGTCGGTCTTTTTTGCGCACGATTTCGCGGTTCATGCGTTGCGCCTGCGGCAGACAACAGCAGAATGGGCAGAAGCGAAGATAAGAGGCAGCGTGTGGGCATGGCGGTGGGGGCTTGCTGAAGGGGAAAACGGCAGGCTACCTGAAAATGGTTTGGTTGCTTCAGATGGTCTTGGGGGGTCAGCGAATGATGCTGCGTTGTGAGTCGGCAAGGAAGTCGCGCAACACGGCCAGCTCGGGGGCGGTTTTGGCGGCTTGGGCAATCTGGCTGCGGGCTTCTTCGTAGGACAGGCCTTGGCGGTAGAGGGCTTTGTAGGCGTTTTTCACATTAGTGATCTGTTCGGGCATGAAGCCGTTGCGGCGCATGCCTTCGCTGTTGATACCGGCGGGTTCGGCGCGGTAGCCGGCGGCCATGAAGTAAGGGGGGACGTCTTTGTGTACGCCGGCGGCGAAGGCGGTCATGGCGTAGTTGCCGATTTGGCAGAATTGGAATACGAGGGTGTAGCCGCCGAGGATGACGTAGTCGCCGATGGTAACGTGGCCGGCGAGGGAGGCGTTGTTGGCGAAGATGGTGTGGCTGCCGATCACGCAGTCGTGGGCGAGGTGGCAGTAGGCCATAATCCAGTTGTCGTCGCCGATGCGGGTTTCGCCGATGCCGGTTACGGTGCCGAGGTTGAAGGTGGTGAATTCGCGGATGGTATTGCCGTTGCCGATAATCAGGCGGGTGGGTTCGCCGCGGTATTTTTTATCTTGCGGTATGGCGCCCAGGCTGGCGAATTGGAAAATGCGGTTGTTTTCGCCGATGGTGGTGTGCCCTTCGATAACGGCGTGCGGGCCGATTTCGCTGCCGGCGCCGATTTGTACGTTCGGGCCGATGACGGTGTAGGCACCGACTTTAACGCTGCTGTCGAGCTCGGCTTTGGGGTCGATAATCGCGGTGGGGTGGATTAGGGACATGGGGTTTCCTTGTGGCAGCAGGCTTTGCAGGGGTAAGGGGCTACCTGAAAATGGTTTGTGCGAAATGCGGTGGGCGGTTTGGCGGAGGCTACCTGAAAAGGGCGTTGCCTAGCTTGCCGGCTTATTTATCCACTGCGCGTTTGGCGCACATGATGACGGCTTCGGCGGCGATTTGGCCGTCTACGGTGGCAGTGGCTTTGAATTTGCCGATGTCGCGCTTGTGGGTGATGACGTCCAGATGAATCTGCACTTGGTCACCGGGCACAACTTGGCGTTTGAAGCGGGCTTCGTCGATGCCAACGAAAAAGTAGATTTCGTTTTCTTTGCGCTCGCCCCGGCTGAGGATGGCGAGCACGCCGGCAGCCTGTGCCATCGCTTCGATAATCAACACGCCCGGCATCACGGGAAAATCAGGGAAGTGGCCTTGGAAAAACGGCTCGTTTACGGAAACGTTTTTAATGGCAGTGAGGCTTTTTTCTTTTTCAAAACCGATCACGCGATCCAGTAGCAGGAAGGGGTAGCGGTGCGGTAGCAGACGTTGCAGGGTACGCACGTCCAGCGGGAGTTCGATATTTTCGATTTGCATGGGTTATTCCTTGTTTTCGGGATAGTTGATTGTGTTTTCCAGTGTTTTCACGCGGCGGTACAGTTCGTTGAGCCGGCGCAGGTGTACGGCATTTTTCACCCAGTCGCGGTGGGTTTGCAGCGGATAGGAGCTGGCGTAGTAATCCGGCTGGTTGATGGAGGCGGCCACGAGGGTGCCGCCGCCGATGAAGGTGCGGTCGGCCACGCGTATGTGGCCGACAAACATGGCGGCGCCGCCGATTTGGCAGTAGGCGCCGATATGGGTGCTGCCGGCAATGCCCACGCAGGCGGCGATGGCGGTGTGGGCGCCGATATGCACGTTGTGGGCGATTTGCACGAGGTTGTCGATTTTTGCGCCCTCGGCAATCACGGTGTCTTCGATTGCGCCGCGATCGATGGTGGTGTTGGCGCCGATTTCTACATCGTTGCCGATTTCCACGCCGCCAACTTGTGGGATTTTGTACCAATGGTCTTGCGCCCAGGCATTACCGAAGCCGTCGGCACCGATCACGGTGCCGGAGTGGATTTCCACGCGATCGCCGAGGCGGCAGCCGGCATAAACGGTTACGTTGGGATGCAGCACGGTATGCTCGCCAAGCACGCAGTTGGCTTCCACCACGCAGTTGGCCAAAATGCGGCAGCCTTCGCCCAGCACAACGCAGTCGCCGATATAAACGTTGGCACCGATTTCGCAGCTATCGGGCACGATGGCGCTTGCTTCCACCACGGCACGGGGATGAATGCCGGGATTGGCGGCGGGGGCGGGGTGGAACAGGCGGGCGGTTTGGGCGAAATAGAGTTGCGGGTTGTCGCACGCAATCAGATTGCGGCCGGGCAGTTTGTCGGCCAATTTGTGGTGCACAATCAGCGCGCCGGCTTGGCTGGCCAGGGCTTCGGGCAGGTGTTTGGGGTGGGAAACAAAACTGATGTCGTCTTTTTGTGCGGTATGCAGCGGGGCAATACGGCTGATGGCGATGTCTTGCCCGGCAAGCGTGCCGCCCAAGGCGGCGATAATGTGGGAAAGCTGTTTCTGCATTTTAACTTCGGTGAAGTTTCGCTTTCAGGTAGCCTGTTTTGCGGCAGGGAGGCCGGAATTTTCAGGTGGCCTTTATTGGTTGTTGAGAGCGCGAATAACTTGGTCAGTGATGTCGAATTTGCTGTTTACGTAGATAACGTCTTGGATAATCAAGTCATAGCCATCGCGCTGTGCCAGCTCGGTAATCACGCGGTTGGCATTTTGCTGCAGGGCAGCGAACTCTTCGTTGCGGCGCAGGTTGTATTCTTCAGTGAGCTGCGCGGCCTGGCGGCGCAAATCCCTATCCAGGGCAATCAGCTGCTGCTCTGTGCGGCGGCGTTCGGTGGTGTTCAGGCGCCCCTGGTCGAGCCTGGTTTTCAGGGCAATACCTTGATTACGCAGCCGTTGCAGTGCCTGCTGTCGGGCACTGAATTCGTTTTGCAGGATGGTTTGGATACGCTGCGCTTGGGTGGACTGCTGATACACACGCTCAGTATCGATAAACCCCAGCTTCTGTATGCTGTCGGCCGCGGCGTGCAATGCGAGCAGCATCGCAGCAGCTGCCGCTGCTATACGGGGGAGATTAATCTTCATCATCTGCTTTCCTTAGAAAGTCGTGCCTAATTGAAATTGGAAACGTTGGATCTGGTCGTTATCCCGCCGGCGCATCGGGTGGGCGAAACTGAATTTCATCGGGCCTAGTGGCGAAAGCCAAGTTAGCGCTGCGCCCACAGAATAGCGCAATTCGTTGCTGAAGGTGGAGCGATGGTCTTGGCTGTAGTAGCCGTTGGTGCCGTAGGGGTTAGTAGAGCTGTAGGCACCGGTGTTGTAGTTTTTGCCATCCCACACGCTGCCGGCATCGGCAAATACACTCAGGCGCACGGAGCGCTGGTCTTTCACGCCGGGGAAGGGGAAGAGCAGCTCGGCGGAGGCATAGGCTTTATAGGTGCCGCCGTAATTGACGATGTTGCGAGAGTTGCCGTAAATTTCGTACACCTTCGGGCCCAGAGAACCGCTTTCGTAGCCGCGCACGGAACCCAGGCCGCCGCCGTAGAAGTTATTGAAGAAGGGTACAGTGGAGGTGCCGCCGTAGGAGCCGGCATAGCCCACTTCGCCACCCAGCATCAGGGTGAAACTCTTACTTAAGGGGAAGAACCAGCGTTGGTCGTGGGTAAGGATGTAGTATTTTAAATCACCGCCAGGCAGGCCGAGATCGGCGTTTACGCTGGTGGTGTAGCCGCGGGTTGGCCACAGGGCATCGTCGGTTTTGTTGCGTCCCCAACCGATATTGCCTTTGAGAATCCAGTTTTTCTCACCATGTTCTTGGAGGAACTGGCGGTAGCGGTAGGGTTGATAATTTACGTCGCCATGTAGTTTCACGTTCAGGTGCTCCACTGCGAGGCCGAAGTTTACGCGGTCATACTCGGTAACCGGCACACCCATACGCGCACCTAAGCCGATACGGGTAGTTTCGTAGTTGTTGGAGCTGGAGCTGGAGCTGGATTTATAGGGCATGTAGCCGCGATAGTAGATGTCGTAGCCCAAGCTCACACCGTCGGGAGTGAAGTAGGGATCGGTAAACGACAGGGATGCGGTATTTTGGGTTTTGCCGCGTGCAATGCGGAAGTTGGCAGATTTGCCCGTGCCGAACAGGTTATCTTGTGCCACGCCGGCAGAAAGTACCAAGCCGGTGTCTTGCACCCAACCGGCAGCTACTTCCACCGAACCAGTAGAGCGTTCTTTCACGGATACATCCACATCCACTTGGTCAGGCGTATCGGGCAGCGGGCGGGTTTCCACTTTCACATCGTCGAAATAGCCCAAGAGCTGGATACGGTCTTTGGAGCGGTTGAGTTTGGCCGAATCGTAGGGTGCTGCTTCGGTTTGGCGCATTTCGCGGCGGATAACGGCATCACGGGTTTTGTTATTGCCGGAAATGTGGATTTGATTCACATAGTATTTACGACCGGGATTTACCGTTAGAACGAAATCCACGGTGTGGTTGGCCTGGTCGGGCTGCGGCTGCACGCCCACTTGAGCCAGGGCGTAACCAGCCTGACCCATACGGTCTTGGATAGCTTGCAGGCTTTCTACCATCTGTGAACGGTTGTAGCGGCGGCCTTCGCGCATTTTCAGCAGGGCTTCCAACTCTTCGCGCGGCACTTCGCGGGTGTCGCCTTCGATGCGCACTTTGCCCCAACGGTAACGTTCGCCTTCGTGTACTTTAATCCACAGCGTCTGCTCGGTACGGTCGGCGTTGTAGCGCACATCAGCATCCTGCACTCGGCCTTCAAAGAAGCCTTCGTCTTGATAGAAATCGGTGATGGATTGCAGGTCTTGACGGAATTTTTCGTCGGAGAAACGGTCGTCTTTGGAGAGCCAGCTCAACATACTGTGGCGATCCATCTGCATTTGGCGGCGCAGAGTACGGTTGGAGAAGTGCTGGTTGCCTTCAAAGTCGATTTCTTTGATGTGGGTGGTAGGGCCTTCGTCGATTTTCAGTGTGATGTCCACACGGTTACGCGAAAGGCGGGAAATCTCGGGGGTGATGGTGGCAGAGAGTTTGCCTTGGTTGGCATATTCCTGCTGCAGGCCGGCCACGGCTTGGTTTAGGATCGCTTGGTTGAATGGCTGCGATTGGCCCAGGCCGAAGCTGTCGAGATTTTTCTTGATCGCGTCGCTGGGCAGGGTTTTGCCGCCGGTAACGGTGAGCGTGTTGATGATGGGGCGTTCTACTACGGTCAACAACACTTGGTTGCCCATGGTTTCCACGCGCACGTCGTCGAACAGGCCGGTGGCATAGAGGTTTTTGATGATTTGCTCGCCTTCGCCATCAGTGAAGGTACTGCCCACTTTAACCGGCAAGTAGCCCAATACGGTGGAGGGGGCGGTACGCTGCAAGCCCTCAATGCGGATATCTTGGATGGTAAACGGTGCGGCGGCCAGCGCCCAAGAAGACAATCCGGCTGCAAATAAAGAGAAAGTAAGTTTGTTCAGTTTCATGCTTTATCCCAATAGGCGGGTGATATCGTTGAAAAAAGCCAGCAGCATCAGCATCAGCATCAGGGAGAGGCCGAGGCGCAATCCCCACATTTGCACATTGGTGCTAACGGGCTTGCCGCGAATCCATTCGGCGGCATAATACATTAAATGGCCGCCATCTAAAACAGGAATCGGCAGCAAATTCAAAATCCCTAGGCTGATGCTCACCACGGCGAGGAATTCCAAATAATCCTGAATGCCGGCGGAAGCGGTTTTGCCGGCATAGCTGGCGATGGTGATCGGGCCGGAAATGTGGCTTACAGAAGCCTGGCCGGTGAGCAGGCGGGCAAACAGGCGACCGGTGAGCGCGGTGTAGGAAGACACGCGCTGCATGCCCATTTCGGCAGCGCCCAGCCAGGTGGGCTGGTAGCGGTAGGTAGAGCGAGCCATCCATTGTTGGTCGACTTCGGCCTCAAAACCGGCATAGCCGTAGCGTTCGCCGTTGCGGTCTTCACGGCTGTTGGGGCGCAAGGTTACCTGAAGCGGTTCTTTGCCGCGCAAAATATCGATAGCAAGCTTGTCTTGCGGGTGTTGGCGGATGGCAGCGGTTAAATCTGGCCAAGTGTGCACGATTTGCCCGTTCACGGCCACCACGCGGTCGCCTTTGCGCAAACCGGCGTGCTCGGCGGGGGAGCCGGTCTGGATAGAGGCGAGTGTGGTGTTTAGGCGCAGGGCGGTGATACCGAACCAGCCGCCGTGTTTGGCCACGGCTTCCGCTTCCGGCGTGCCGGCGGCATCGATGGTGCGCGTGGTTTGGCTGCCATTGGCCTCGCGCACGGCTACCTGAACCTTACCGGCTTCCAAATTCAGGATGATTTCCGATTGTGCGTCGCCCCAAGTGAACATCTGTTTGCCGTTTACAGCGGTGATGGTGTCGCCCGGCTGAAAGCCTACTTTTGCGGCCAGTGTGTCGGGCATCACCATGCCCACCATCGGGCGCACTTCCTGCACGCCGAAATAGCCGAAGGAGAAGGTGTAGAGCAGCACGGCCAGCGCCAGGTTGGTAAACGGGCCGGCGGCTACCACCAGCATGCGTTTGAACGGGTGTTGCTTATCGAAGGCGTAGGGCAGGTCGGCCTCGGTCACGTTGCCTTCGCGGGTATCGACCATTTTCACATAGCCGCCCAGCGGAATCGGCGCCAGGCACCATTCGATATTGCGCCAGCGTTTGTTGAAAAACGGCTTGCCGAAGCCCACCGAGAAGCGCAGCACTTTGATGCTGCACCAGCGCGCCACCAGTAAATGCCCCAGCTCGTGCAGGCTGACCAAAATCAGGATGGCAACGATAAACGCGCCGAGTGTGTGCAAAAGAAACAAACAAGAAGCTCCTTGAAGCAGGCGAATCGGATGCAGGCTACCTGAAAGAGAGAAAGCCGTATTTTCAGGTAGCCTCAGCAGCCAATCGGCTGCAGGAAGAAAAACGTAATTGTAATGGAAACAGAGGTTCCCGACAAAGCCTGCGCCCATAACTAAGGCCTGTCATATTTGCTTGACTTGCCGTATTACTCAAACGGCTTGCTACCTGGCATGAAAAAGATGTTCAGCGATGTGCCACTTGCTGCACAAACGCTTCTGCAGTGCGTCGGGCAGCAGCATCTAAATCCAGCAGGCCTTCCAGGCTGTGGTGGCTACCTGAAAAATCTTGTTCCAAGCAATGCCGTACTGTGCGTGCGATGTCGGTGAAGCGGATGTGTCCGGCCAAAAAGGCGGCCACAGCGATTTCATTGGCGGCGTTGAGCACGCAGGGCACGCCGCCGCCGACCTGCATGGCCTGATAGGCCAGTTCCAAGCAGGGGAAGCGGCGGTAGTCAGGCGTTTCAAAGGTGAGCGCGGAGAGGGTGGCGAAATCCAGCGGCGGCACGCCGGAAGCGATACGTTCGGGCAGGCCGAGGCAGTAGGCGATGGGCGTGCGCATATCGGGCGTGCTCATTTGCGCCAGCACCGAGCCGTCGGCATAGCGCACCATGCTGTGCACCACGCTTTGCGGGTGGATAACGGTTTCCAGTTTCTCCGGCGGGCAGTTGAACAGCCAGTGCGCTTCAATCAGCTCCAGGCCTTTGTTCATCATGGTGGCGCTGTCCACCGAAATTTTGCGCCCCATCTGCCAGTTGGGGTGTTTGACCGCCTGCTCGGGCGTGATGGCGGGGAAGTCGGCCAAGTCGGTGTGCAGGAAGGGGCCGCCGGAAGCGGTGAGGATGATGGATTGTACGCCGTTATGTTTCAGGTAGCCTTTTTCTTGCGGCAACACTTGGTAGATGGCGTTGTGTTCGCTGTCCACCGGTAGGATGCGTGCGCCGGATTGTGTGGCGGTTTGCATAAAGAGGCTACCTGAAACCACCAGCGTTTCTTTGTTGGCCAAGTAGATGGTTTTGTTGGCGCGGGCGGCGGCCAATGTGGGCGGCAGGCCGGCAGCGCCGACGATAGCGGCCATCACGCCGTCGGTTTCCGGCGCGGCGGCAATGTCGCACAAGGCTTGTTCGCCGTGCAGCACTTCGGTTTGACAGCCGGCGGCGGTCAGGTGCGCGCGCAGTTCGGCGGCTTGCGCTTCGTTGGCGGTTACGGCGTATTGCGGACGGAAGGCAATGCATTGTTCGGCCAGCTTGGCGGTTTGGCTGTGGCCGCTGAGGGCGAAGATGCGGAAGCGTTCGGGGTGGCGGGCAACCACATCGAGCGTGCTGCTGCCGATGCTGCCGGTGCTGCCGAGGATGGTGAGGGATTGGATCATGGTTGGTGTGTTTCAGGTAGCTTTTTTTGCTTATAGTGATTCATTTTAAACCAGCATGGTGTTGGCTTGTTGCCTGATTCTGCTTAAACTTAATCGACAGTATATGGAAGGGCAGGGAGGCAGATTTATTTTTCAGGTAGCCTTCAATGCGGGCGGCAGGCTACCTGAAAATGTTGGGGGAAACAAGCTGGGTTTTGCGAAGGCCTCAGCTTGCCGGGCATGGCAGTCGCGGGAAAATGCCGCCAAGCCGCCCACAATATTCAACGGCAGCGGAAAGGCGGTTTCCGGCTGCCGTTTGGTCTGCTGTTTTAGGAACGATATTGCGCCATCAGTTCGCAGTAGTTTTGGTAGTGCTCTTTGGTTACAAAGCCGCGAATCAGGCTCATGGTTTGGTAGATGCCGCGCCGTTTGGTGTTTTCGTCCCAGCAGCCGATGTGCTGGGAGTTGTCGAAGTCGAACCAGTATTTGGTGAGTAGCCACACGTTTAGGCCGAGCTCGCGCAGGGCTTCGTCGTCAGCTTCGATGATGCCTTTGTCGCGTAGTTCGATGAAGATTTTCACCAAAAGCGGGGAGATTTTCACATGGGTGAATTCGTTGTGTTCGCCCAAAAGCTGCTTACTGCGGGAGAGCAGGGTGTTTACATCGCTGAATAAAAAGCGGTATTCCCACAGGATGTCGTACACACCCTGTAGGTATCCCCCCATTTTGGCCATGCTGTCGGGCAGCTCGGTTTGGCGGATGTAGTCGAGCAGTTTGTTGCTGTAGCGCTGGAACAGCTGAACAATGATTTCGTCTTTATTGCGAAAATGATAGTACAGGTTGCCGGGGCTGATGCCGAGGCGTTGGGAGATGTGGTTGGTACTGATATTGCGCTCACCCTCCTCGTTGAACAGCTGGAGGCTGATGTCGATGATCCGGTTGTAGGTGTTGGGTTTGCCGGGCTTCCTGGGCATGGGTTATCTCCTTGGCTGCAATGTGAATTATGCCTGTGCAAGAGGCTACCTGAAAATGATATAGCGGGATTTTAATACATTATCGATTGTATTGCCTTATAGATAAAGCACTTATTTTTCATACGGCTGTGCTTCGCCGCTTGGTAGGAAAAATATGCTCCAGCTTCCTTATTCCAGCCACGCCGGCTCGGGCTCGAGCCGTACGCCGAAGCGCTGGTAAACGCTATTTTGAACGCGTTCGGACAGACGGCACACGTCTTCAGCACTGGCTCCGCCGAGGTTAATCAGCACCAGGGCTTGTTTTTGGTGTACGGCGGCATGGCCTTCGCGGTGGCCTTTGAGCCCGCATTGGTCGATAAGCCAGCCGGCGGCGAGTTTGGCCTGACCGCCCGGCTGGGGGTATACCGGCAGGGCGGGGTGCTGCTTCTTCAGCGCGGCGGCTTGTTCGGCGGAAACGATGGGGTTTTTATAGAAGCTGCCGCAACTGCCGGTTTCGGCGGGGTCGGGCAGTTTGCGGCGGCGGATGCGGCATACGGCTTCGGCCACCAGGGCGGCAGTGAGCGGCGCGCCTTGAGCCAGGGTTTCGGCTTCGGCTTGCACGTCGCCGTAGTGCAGCTTGGGTTTGAATTCGCTATCCAGCACGAACGTTACTGCGGTAATCACGAAGCGGCCGCCGGATTGTTTGAACACGCTGTTGCGATAGGCAAAACGGCAGTCGGCATGGCCGAACGATACCGGTTTGCCGCTGTCTAAATCCCAGGCGTGTACGGTTCCGATACAGCTTTCGGCTTCCACGCCGTAGGCGCCGATATTCTGCACCGGCGCGGCGCCCACTGTGCCGGGAATCAGGCTGAGGTTTTCCAGCCCGCTCAAGCCTAGTGTGATGGTGTGCTGCACGAAATCGTGCCAGTTTTCGCCGGCCTGCGCGGTAATACGCATTTTGCCGATGCCGACCGGCTCTGGCGCGGAAATGCCTTTATTGGCCATGCGTACCACCAGCCCGCCATAGTTTTTCATCAGCAGGATATTGCTGCCGCCGCCCAGCCACAGGGTGTGCTCGCGACGGTATTCGGGCAGTTGGAAAATCTCAGGTAGCCTTTCGGCGGCGTCCAGCGTGTAGAGTGCGGCGGCGCGGGCGGGCAGGCCGAAGGTGTTCAGTGCGGTTAAATCGGCATCATATTGCAGTCTATTCATCGTCTTCATGTTCCAGCATTTCTTGGCTTACTACCGCCAAACACCATAAGAGGGCGGCAGCGGCACAGCCTAGCGACAGCACCAGCGCCGCCCAGAAGCCGTAAATCCCCATACGCGTACCGAAGGCCAACAGGCAGCCCAGCCCGAGGCCGACCACCCAGAAGGCGATGCCGTGAATCACCATCGGCAGTTTGGTTACCTTATAACCGCGCAAGGCGTAGGAGGCAATACATTGGATGGCGTCGGCTAATTGGAAAGCAGCGGCGAACAGCAGGATAGTGGCGCCGAGCCCGATCACGGCCTGGTCATCCGTGTAAACGCGCATAATCGGATAGCGGAACAGTAGAGTGAGTACCGCGGTTACAATGGCCAGAGCCGAGCCGCAGGCCAAGGCCACGCCGGAGGCATAACGCGCCTGGAAATAGCGGTCGGCACCGATGGCATAGCCCACGCGCACGGTTACTGCCGCGCCGATGCCTTGCGGAATCACATAAATCAGGCTGGTGATGCTGTTTACCACTTGCTGTGCGGCCACGTGGTCTTCGGCATTGCCCGGCAGTTGGGCAATCAGCATCATCATCACGGTAAATAAGCTAACTTCGAGGAAGAAAGACAAGCCAATCGGCACGCCCAGCTTGGTGATTTGGCGGAAAATCTTGGCGCTGGGTTTGGAGAAGCGGGCGAACAGGCCGAAGCGTTGGAAATATTTCTGTTTGGCAATATAAGCCCACAGCGCGGCGGCGTTAAACCAGAATACTAGGGTACTGGCCAGGCCGCAGCCCGCACCGCCCAAGGCCGGCATGCCCAAATCGCCGTAAACGAAGATGTGGTTGAGCGGGATGTTTAAAAACAGGCTGATCCAGCTCATCCACATAATGGGTTTGGGTTTGCCCAAGCTGGAAGCGAAAGCATGCAACGCACGGTGGATCATGGCAGCCGGCATGGAAAGGGCAATCAGACCCACATACAAGGCAAATTGCCGTTTTACTTCGGCATCCAAGTCGAGAAAGCTATTGAAGGGCTGAATCATCAGCCACAGCAGAATCATGCCGATAATGCCCAGCATCAGGCCATACAATATGCCCTGCCGGCCCAGTTCGGCCACCTTCTCGACTTCGCCTGCGCCGTGCTCTTGGGCAATCATCGGATTGAGCGCGGTCATGATGCCGAGGAAGGTTATGTAAACAGTAACGAATGCGCTGCTGCCCAGTGCCACGGCAGCCAAATCAGTTTTGCCTGCGCCACCGGCCATTACCGTATCCACGAACCCCAGCCCCACTTGCGCAATCTGCGCCAATAGCATGGGCACCGCCAAAGCGCCCAATTTGGAGGCTTCTTTGCGGAAAACGGCGGGGGAATAACGGTTTAGGTCGAGTAGCATAATCAAAAATAAGAGTGGAACACGATCGTAATTTTAGCAGAAATGCAACATAAGTTGTAGCAATGCAACACTTTCTGCCCTGGTTTTATGAATATATTCTGCAATAGTATGCTTGATTTGTCGAAGAAAATATTTTTCCCTGCTGTGTTGCGGATTTTACTTGGGAAAATCTGCCCGGATGCTGTTTTTAGAGTAGACAAAACCGGAAAAACATGAAAACAGCTGGGTTCTGGTGCAAAAGCCACCTGAGAACGCCAGTGGAACGGCACATTTTGGTTTTGACTGTGTCGCGCTTCGTTCTTCGTTTTCAGGTAGCCTTTGTTGCAGCAGAGATAGAGATGAAGATTTGAATAAAGCAGCATTGCCTTTGATCCTGATGAAGGCGGCTGTCCCCCCCCCCCAAAAAAAAACTAAAGGCACGCTGGAGCTGCTTCCGTCGTGCCTTTGTTTCAGCTATTACGCTTACTATTGGCCTGCCTGCGTGGTCGGGTTGATTAAGATTTCCACACGGCGGTTTTGCGCGCGGCCGCTTTCGGTGGAGTTGTCAGCCACCGGCGAGCGTGAGCCGTAGCCCACGGTACTGATGCGGCTGGCAGCCACGCCGCGGCCGGTGAGGTAGCCGGCCACGGAGCGGGCGCGGTTTTCAGACAAGGGGTTGTTGATGTGGTCGTTGCCGGTGTTGTCGGTGTGGCCGGCCACAGTGATGGTGGTTTCCGGATACTGCGTCAACACATTGGCCACGGTGTTGAGCGAATTTACCGCATCGGGGCTCAGGCTGGCGCTGTTGGTGGCGAAGGTTACGCCGCTGGGCATAGTCAGTTTGATTTGGTCGCCTTGGCGCTGCACTTCCACCGGCGTATTAGCTAGTTCTTGGCGCAAACGGCGCTCTTGCACGTCCATATAGGCACCAACACCCGCACCTACCACGCCGCAGCCCAGTGCCGCATTGCGCGCGCCTTTGCTACCGTGAGTCAGTGCCCCGATGGCGCCGCAGGCCGCCGCGCCGCCGAGGCCGAATAGAGCGGTTTTGGAAATAGTCTGCTGGCCGGTAACCGGGTCGGTAACGCAGCCGTTCAGGGCAAAGGTGGCGGCCAGGGTTAAAACGGTTAGACGTTTCATCATAATCGATTCCCTTGTTTTGTAGATTTCATTGAAAACAAAAAGTTAATATAAAGCACGCTGCTTGCAGCAGTTACTATAGGCGAGCCGCCGCGCAAACAAAAGCCGCCGCTGCAACATTTACCGTTTTCAAAACTTTCCAAATGTTTGTTTACATTTGCCCGTCAGGTGGCTGCAAACAAGGCTTTCGGCTACAATGCCCTTCCCAATAACCTAAACAGGCTACCTGAAAATATGTTGCGCCTCTCCCGCCTCCTCCTGCCTGCGCTCGCCTTGTGTGCTGTTGCTTTTGCCCACGCCGAGCTCCCCGCCGGCCTTTATCTATACCAGGGCAACGATGGCGGCAACTACCGCCCCGCCGACGAGCCCGATGCTATTCCGTTCCTGCGTTCGCCCTCCATCCATGCCGAGCGGAAAGTTTGTATCCCTGCCGACAGCCAAGCCTGGCTGCAAGAGCAAATAAGTCGGCTCACGACCGGCCTCTATCCCCAAGGCCGGTTTGAAGAACGCCAAACCGGCCACGGCCGGGTTTACACCCTGCTCAACCCCGCCCAAGCCAAGCCAGGTTTGGATGCTTATACCGTGAGCATGGTGCTGAAAGAAGACCCGCAAGGCCGCCCTGCCGTTGCCTTCTCAATCAACTCCACCGACACCGAACGCAATTCTGTCCACAACACCCAAGTTAACCAGCGCTACACCTTCCAAGGCCCAAGTTGTCCCGCCGAAGCCGATAGCAAATAAATTTCGGCTGCACAGAAACTTCGCTGTAGTTTTATTTTCAGGTAGCCTCTAATCTTTAACTAATCACATCCATTGCCATTATGCTAAGCATCTACAACACCCTCACCCGCCAAAAAGAGCCCTTCGCCCCCATCGACCCGAAAAACGTGCGCATGTACGTTTGCGGCATGACCGTGTACGACTACTGCCACCTCGGCCACGCCCGCGTGATGGTGGTGTTCGACATGATTGCCCGCTGGCTGCGCGAGTGCGGCTATCCGC
Organism: Eikenella sp. NML03-A-027; assembly: GCF_001648395.1. NCBI lineage: Bacteria > Pseudomonadati > Pseudomonadota > Betaproteobacteria > Neisseriales > Neisseriaceae > Eikenella > Eikenella sp. NML03-A-027. The sequence continues at coordinate 88,086 of NZ_LXSM01000017.1, forward strand.
TCACTTATGTGCGCAACATCACCGATATCGACGACAAAATCATCGCCCGAGCGGCCGAAAGCGGCGAAACCATCGGCGAGCTCACCGCCCGCTTCATCCAAGCCATGCACGAAGATGCCGATGCCTTGGGCGTGTTGCGCCCCGACGTTGAACCGAAGGCCACGGAAAACATTCCGCAGATGATTGCCATGATTGAAACCCTGATTCGCAACGGCAAGGCTTATCCCGCCGCCAACGGCGACGTTTATTATGCCGTGCGCGAGTTTGCCGCTTACGGCCAATTATCCGGCAAATCGCTGGACGACCTGCGCGCCGGCGAGCGCGTGGAAGTGGATGGTTTCAAACGCGACCCGCTCGATTTCGTGTTGTGGAAAGCCGCCAAAGCAGGCGAGCCGGCATGGGAAAGCCCGTGGGGCAACGGCCGCCCGGGCTGGCACATCGAATGTTCCGCCATGAGCGACAACCTATTCGGCGACACCTTCGACATCCACGGCGGCGGCGCAGATTTGCAGTTCCCGCACCACGAAAACGAAATCGCCCAAAGCGTTGGCGCCAGCGGCCATGTTTGCGGAAACGAGCACGCGCACACCCACCACGGCCGAAGCATCGCCAGCCACGTTAAATACTGGCTGCACAACGGCTTCATCCGCGTAGACGGCGAAAAAATGTCCAAATCTCTGGGCAACTTCTTCACCATCCGCGACGTGCTGAAGCAATACGACCCCGAAGTCGTGCGCTTCTTCATCCTGCGTGCCCACTACCGCAGCCCGCTGAATTATTCGGATGCGCACCTTGACGACGCCAAAAACGCCCTCACCCGCCTCTACAACACCCTGGCCAATGTGCCGCCCGCAGCCGAGTTTGGCTCTGCCGAAACTCGTGAAAACCATCTTCAGGTAGCCTCCGAAGCCAACGGCTACACCCGCCGCTTCTTCGCCGCCATGAACGACGATTTCGACACCGTGCAGGCTGTGGCCGTATTGTTTGAGTTGGCAGGCGAAGCCAATAAAACCCAGTCTGCCGAGCTTTCCGGCTGTCTCAAAGCCCTTGCCGGCACCATCGGGCTGCTGCAACGCAACCCCACCGAATTCCTGCAAGGCGGCGCACCCGCAAACGGTTTGAGCAACGAAGAAATCGAAGCCCTCATCGCCCAGCGCAAACAAGCCCGCGCCGACAAAAACTGGGCCGAATCCGACCGCATCCGCGACCTGCTCGCCGAGCAAGGCATCACCCTGCGCGACGGCGCAGACGGCACCAGCTGGACACGCGGCTGATGAGTTTGATGTAAGCAAATAAAGGCTACCTGAAATTTCAGGTAGCCTTTTTTCAGGTAGCCTTCAAGCAGCGGGATAGATGTTTACAATATCTTGTTTTTTGTTACAATCAGATCATCGGCAATACCCTTATTCCCCTTTCCAAACAGGAGCGGCAAGATGAAGCAAACCATGATGAACACGGCAGCGGGCGTATTGGCGGCAGTGCTATTGGGCAGTGCGGGCTTGGCATATGCCAACCCCTATCCGGTTGGCTCGCAGCAATGGCACAACTTTAATGGCATCATGCAGTCAGAAGCAGATCGGATACAACGCGAGCGCAATGCCACACGGCAACAGCCGATCAACCGCGGCCCCACCGCCGCCGAAATACGCGCCTGGGAGCAGCGCGAGGCAAAGGTGCAAGCCGAAATCGCGGAACTGCGCCGCACGCCGTTTTATATGGCCATCATCAATGATTTCGGCACAGATAGAATAGCCTATGCAGGCGGGTTTAAAACCGAGCAACGCGCCATTGAAGATGCCATGAAATATTGCCGCAGCGGCAACTGCCAAGTACTGACGACTTTCAGCAACTCCTGTGCGGTTTTAACTTTCCCCGCTGGCCGCGAACTCCACTCTGTGAGCGATTTCTTCTTCGGTTATGACCGAGACCACAACAGGGCGGCAGAAAAATCCATTCGTGCCTGCGAAGCCCGCCACGGTAAAGGTAACTGCCTGTATTCAGCCAGCGAAACCAAGCACGGCACTGCCTTCTGTACCGGCTACGACTACAGCAACTACAACCAACGTTAGAAGCGGTAGAAGCTATTCAAACCAAAAGGCTACCTGAAAGTTTCAGGTAGCCTTTCATCTTGCCGCCCCGCCAATGCTGCACAATGCCCGCCTTCCGAAACCACCTGCCAAAGCCAGCGCAGCATGTATGGGTGGGGGTGCTGCGGAACGCACGCACGCGGTTTTTCACTTCGTTGAAGTTGTGCTTTCAGGTAGCCTTTTGTGTGCTAGTCGGATTCGGCAGTACGGCTGATGATGTTCCTATCGCTGGTGTTGCGCCAGCCAATCGCGGGCGTGGGCGATGTCGGCGGCGATTTGTGCTTGCAGCTCGGGCAGGCCGGGGAATTTGGCTTCGTCGCGCAGTTTGTGCAGGAAGTCGATGCGCAGGCGTTGGCCGTAGAGTTGGTCGGCAAAGTCGAAAAGGTGGGCTTCCAGTTTTTGCGTGGGCAGGCTGGATACGGTGGGGTTTTGGCCGAAGCTGGCCACGCCGTATCGTGTGCCGAATGCGCCGTGGGCGGCGATGACGAATACGCCGGAGAGGGGGTAGCAGTGCGGGGGGAGGTGGAGGTTGGCGGTGGGGCAGCCGATGGTGCGGCCGAGCTTGGCGCCGTGTTTCACGCGGCCGCTGAGGGAATAGGGGTGGCCGAGCAGGCTTGCGGCGTAGCTAAGGCAGCCTTCGCTGAGGGCTTGGCGCACGAGGGTGCTGCTGGCGCGCACGTCTTGCACTATCACGGAGGGGGTGCGCTCGGTGGTGAAATGGGGGCAGCGGCTGAGGAGGCTGAAGTCGCCTTGGCGGCCGGCGCCGAAGCGGAAGTCGTCGCCGATGAGCAGGTGGCGGGTGTGCAGCTGTTCGATGAGCAGGTGTCGGATGAAATCGGCGGCGGATACGGCGGCGAGGCCGGCGTTGAAACGCAGCACCCATACGGCATCGAGGCAGCCGGTATCGCGCAGCAGGCGCAGTTTTTCGCGCAGGGGGCTGAGGCGGAAGGGTTTTTCCATACCGCGCTGCCGGCTGAAAAATTCTTGCGGCTGGGGCTCGAATACGATGGCCACGGCGGCGAGGCCGCGCTCGTCGGCTTCGCGGCGCAGGCGTTCGAGGATGTGGCGGTGGCCGAGGTGGACGCCGTCGAAATTGCCGATGGTAACGGCGCTGCCGTGCGGGTGCGGGCGGAATACGGTGTTGCCGAAGCGGATGTTCATGGCGGGCGGGGTGGGAAAAAGGGGCTATTGTAGCGGGAAGGGCGGATTAAAGCATCCGGTGCGGTATGAGTGGCGATAAGGCTACCTGAAACTTTTGGCCTAGCGGAAAGTCGTGTGTTTGTTTGTACGGCGTTGCAGCGAAGGTTTTCAGGTGGCCTTTCTGTTTCCGCTTGTTATGCGGCGGTTTCGGTATTCCAGCTTAGGAGTGCCCATTTCATGGCGAAGGGGGCTTCAGCAAATTGGCTATGGTGGCGGTAGAAGAATTGGGTGAGGAGTTGGGTGTGTTCGGGGGTGAGCGTGCCGTAGGCGGCGGCCATGCGCTGCAGGAAGTCGGGCAGTTGGGTGCAGTCGGCGAGGCGGCTGGGGGTGGTGATGTAGCTTAGGGTGGGGTCGTAGCCCATTTGGTAAAGGATGTTGAGGGCGTAGATGTAGCCGGGGTAGGGGCTGCGCTCTTGGCCGAGCAGGCGGCCGATTTGGGGCGGGTTGAAATGGCCGTCGGCCAGGATGGTGAAATACACGCTGCGGCGGGCGTGGGCGCTGAGTTTGGCGAAGAGGGCGGCGAGGTCGCGGTCGAGCCCGCTGCAGGAGGAAACGACGATGTCGCACACGGGCACGTTGTGCCAGCTGTCTTCTTTGCTCAGGTGGATGGGGGTGATGTTGGCGAGGCCGGCGGCTTGGGCGTTGTTTTCCAAACAGCGGAGCATGCCGCTGCTGTAGTCGAGGCCGTAGAGGTGATGTACTTTGGAGGCAAGACGCAGGGCGAGGGTGCCGGGGCCGCAGCCGACGTCGAGCAGGGTGTCGCCGGGGCGGAGGTGCATTTGGGCGATAAAGGCATCGGCATAGGGGCTGGGCTGGTGGATTTTGGTGCTGAAGCTGGGGGCTTTGTCGTCCCATTCGGCGGCGGGTTTTTCGCTGAAGCCGAGTTCGATCATGCGCTCGCGGTAGGCAGCGGCGAAGTCGATGGGCAGGGTGCGGCAGTGGGGCATAGGGCTACCTGAAAATCGGATGGACTGTGGAAAGAAATTTAATAGGCGTGGCGGCGACGTATGCGCAGGTGTAGGAGGCTTCGCGTATTGGCTGGTGAAGACTAACTGATAAAGTGGGTTTTGAATCATTCCGCATTTAGCGGGGCATATGGCGAGTGACGCATTGCCGGGTGGCGGTGTCGATGAAGCTGGTGAGTTCGGACTTATTGCTGATGTCTTGGCTGGTGAGGGTTTGCGGCCAGTTGCTGCCATACCGGCTGCTGATTTGATTGAAAGTGCAGGCGCAGATATCGGCGGCTGATTGGCGGGAAATGCCGGCGGCTGCGATTTCGCCGGTGCAGCGGCTGATAAACAAATCACGCATGCTGGATGAGGGGTTGTAGGCGGCGGCGCCGGGGATGAGGGCGAGCAGGAATAGGGCGGGGATGAGTTTTCTGAACATAATGTTTTGATGTGGATGAATTAAAGATAAAAATCAGGCAGCCTGCAGAATGGCGGGCTGCCTGTGCACCGTTTAGCGGCGTCTGAGGTGGCGGTCTACGCAGGCCTGGGTGTTGCGTTTCATGCGGCTTTCAAACTGGGGGTCGTTGCCGGTGCGGTCGTAGGCATCCAGCGCGGCTTTCCAGCGAGTGCCATATTGTTTGCCGGTTTCGTCGAAGGTGCAGGAGCAAAGGGTGCGAGCCATTTGTTGGTTCAGGGTGCTGCCCTGAGAGGTGGCAGATTGGGTGCAAGCGCTCACGAATTCATTGCGCATTTGCTGCAGGGTTTTGGCTTGGGCGGCAGGAGCAGCAACAGCGACTAATACGGCGGTGGCAAATAGGTATTTTTTCATTAGGCTTTCCTTTCTAACACGATGAATTGGGAACGAAACCATATTGTGCCGTTTGGCGGCGGAATTGTCTATAGCCGAAGCGCCTCATAAAGGGCGTTTGAACGGCAAAAGGCTACCTGAAAGTGGGGTTTCAGCGAAGTGATATACAGCTAAAGCACTTCACCTCCTACTGAGTTGGCTCGCTTTGCCGTTACCCGTAAACTGCCCTTTCAGTTTAGGAGACATACAGGGCAGGAGTTGCTGATCAGGCCAGCCTAAGTAGGCGTTATTGGGCGGGGTCGGGGAGTGATGGTACAGCATTCTGCTACGGTTACACCGGCCAATACTGCCACGAAGCCGTGTCTGCCGGGGAGCTGCCCACTGCCGATGTCGGCGACGAAATGCGCCGCCTGACCATAATTGATTACTGTGCCAAAGTTGCTTGCATGGGTTGGGTTTCGAACGCGCCGCAGTTGGAAATCAATCCGCTGGATGTAGCCGATGCGGCCGAAAAAGCCGGCATGGCACCGGTGGATTATGTGGCGAAAGGGTTGAAGGAGGGCACGCTGGAAATGTCTTGCAACGATCCGGAAAATCCGAAAAACTGGCCGTACAATATGTTTATTTTTCACTCCAACATTTTGGTTTCTTCCGGTAAAGGGCACGATTATTTCCTGAAATACCTGCCCGATACGCAAAACGGCCTGATGAGCGTCGAAGAAGATTGCTTGAAACCCACCGAAGAGAAACAGCGTGACGGCGTAGGAGACAAGCTGGATTTGTTTGCCCTGCTCGATTTCCGCATGAATGCCACCGCTTTACGTATGCTGACGTGATTTCCTCATCGCCACCTGGTATGAAAAAGACGATTTGAACAGGTCTGACATGCACCTCCACATCTGCCCGCTTACCGAAGCGGTGCAGTCTCTGTGGCAGAGCAGGCCTGACTGAGAAATCCACAAAGACTTGGCCAAAAAACTCAGCGAGCCGGCCAAAGACTACCTCGGCATACACAAAGACATCGTAACTCCCCTCCCCGCTGATGTACGACAGCTTGCAGGAGCTCGGCCGGCCCTTTGAGCCGAAAGACTGGAAACTTGGCGAGTGCGAGCCGATTCTGGGTGAAACCATGCCAGTGTGCCGGCTATGATTGTGATGGAACACGATTACGGCACGGTTTACGAGCAATTCACTTTCATCTGCCCCTCGCTAGATAAAGATGAACAACAGCAAATCTGTTTCAGGTAGCCTTGTTTTATGCTCGATGATTGGCAGCCTGCTTGGCAGGCACAGGCTTGGGTGGCGGTAATTAGGGTTTTTTTCCTTTTTGTATTGTGAAGTGAAAAGCGGGCATTATGCAGTTTTGCAGAGAAAGAGAAATAGCAGCTTAGGTTTTCAGGTAGCTTTTGGCGATATCGGGAAGATGGTGGAGGCGTAGAGGCTACCTGAAACTTTACGTCTCCAAGGGATCGATATCCACTGACCATCTGGCCGCGGCAAATTGCCGTGCCAGCACGGCGAGGGCTTGCTGCCAGAGGGAAACTTGCCGGTGCAACGTTTTGCGGCAGGGGCTTTCCAGAAACACTTGGGCGCGTTCGCGGCCGGCGAGTTTGGCCAGCAGCATGGGCACGGGGCCGAGGCAGAGCACTTCCGCGGCTTCGGTTTCCACGCTTTCAGGTAGCCTTTGTTGCGCCACCCATTCGGCGGCCAGGCGCAATAACTCCAACGCATCGGCCATATTGGCGGCATCGGCGCGGACGGCGGCGGTGTGGGCGAAGGGCGGCATATCGAAGCTTTCGCGCTCGGCCAACTCGCCAGCGGCGAAGTCGGCATAGTTTTGCCGCAGCAGCGTTTGATACACGCGATGCTCCGGCAGGCGGGTTTGGATGAACACGCGGCCGGGCAGCTCGGCACGCCCGGCGCGGCCGGCCACCTGCATCAGTTCAGCAAACAGCCGCTCGGGGGCGCGGAAATCAGCGCTGTAGAGGCTGCCGTCGGCGTTGAGTACCAACACCAAATTCAGGCGGGCAAAATCGTGGCCTTTGGCCAGCATCTGCGTGCCCACCAAAATATCCACGCCGTTTTCGGCGATGCGTTGGTAGAGCCGTTGCCAGTCGCCCTTGCGGGCGACGCTGTCGCGGTCCACGCGCTCGATTTTGGCCTCGGGAAGTTGTGCACGCAGAGCTTCTTCCACCCGCTGCGTGCCGATGCCCACTGCGGTGAGGTCTTGGTTGCCGCAGTCGGGGCATTTTTTCGGAATCGGCACCGCCAGGCCGCAATGGTGGCAGCGCAGCTGGCGTGCGCGCTGGTGCAGCACCAGTTTGGCAGAGCAGTGCGGGCAGCCGAAGGTGTGGCCGCAGTCGCCGCAGAAGAGGGCGGGGGCGAAGCCGCGCCGGTTGAGGTATACCATGCTCATGCCGCCGGCAGCATGATTTTGTTGCAACAGCTTGAAAGCGGCCGGGCTGAAGCCTTGGTCCAATAGCTCGCGGCGGATGTCGATCAGGCGGATTTCGGGCAAGCGGGCAGCCGCACGAGCGCGTTGTGGTAGGCTGAGCAGGCGGTAGCCGCCGCTTTGCGCCTTGTGCCAGCTTTCCAGCGAGGGCGTGGCGCTGCCGAGCACAATCGGGCAACCGGCCTGCTGTGCGCGCCACACGGCCAAATCGCGGGCGTGGTAGCGCAGCTCGCTGTCTTGTTTGAACGAGGAATCGTGTTCTTCGTCCACCACAATCAGCCCCAAATCCGGCAGCGGCGTGAACACCGCCAGCCGTGTGCCCACTACCAGCCGCACCTGGCCGCACATGGCTTTCAGGTAGCCTTGGGTGCGCTCGCCGGCGGCGGTTTGGCTGTGCAGCACGGCAGTTGGCACGTCGGCAAAGCGCTGCTGTAAGCGGGCGATGAGCTGCGGTGTTAGGCTGATTTCAGGCAGTAGGAACAACACTTGTTTGCCCGCCGAGAGCGCGGCGGCCATGGCTTCGAAATAGGTTTCGGTTTTGCCGCTGCCGGTGATGCCGTGCAGCAGGAAGGGGGCAAAACCCTGTGCCTGCGCCACCGCATCGGCAGCGGCCTGCTGCTCGGGGTTGAGCGGCACGGGCGAGGGCGGAATAGGCAGGCGGGCGGGCAAAGCGCCGGTTTCGGCTGCCAGCCAGCCTTGCGCCTGCCAGCTTGCCAGCTGAGCGGCGGCCTGCGGCGCGATGGTGCGGGCGGCACTTTGGCTCACCGAGCCCTCCAGCAGCGCCTGCCACAGCGCGGCTTTGCGGCGGTGGTGCGGCGGCGGTGCGGGCTGCTGCCGCCCCAAATCGGTGAGAGAAAAATAGGTTTCCGGCTGCGGCAGCGGGCAGGGCTTGGCTTCGCGCAGGCCGGCGGGCAGGGCGGTGAAGGCGGTTTGGCCGATGGGATGGTGATAATAACGGGCAGTAAATTCAATCAGTTTGCGCCAGGCGGCGGGCAGCGGCGGCTCGTGTTCAAACACTTGCGCGAGCGGGCGGATTTTGTCCGGGCTGATTTCCGGCTCTTCGCACGCACCCCACACGATGCCGGCCACGGTTTTGCCGCGAAACGGCACGGCCACTCGCACTCCGGGCGCGGGAATGTGGTCGGCACGGTAGGTAAGCAGTGTGTCGAGCGGAACATTGAGGGCAACTTGGCAGTAGGGCACGGTGGTTGTGTGTGAGTACGGAGATGGCGGCTATTGTACCTGAAATGGCAAAGGCTACCTGAAAGCGTGGCTTCAACGAGGTGAACCAAGGTTTTGGCGTAGCTAAGGCTTTGGCCTTGCTGCAGTTAAAACGGCAGCACAGATTTCAGGTAGCCTCTAAATCAGGGCGGGCGGTAAACTGGGCGTATCGTGCCAACGTAAAATCAGGCTACCTGAAAACTGTTGCTGCAACATAGTGAAAATAGCCTGCGGCAAGGCCGAAGCCAGTTTCAGGTGGCCTCATCTAAAACTTAAGGAAATCAATATGAATGCCACTTTGGAAGTATGCCAAGCCGACATCACCACGCTGGCGGTGGACGCGATAGTTAATGCTGCCAATTCCTCGCTGTTGGGTGGAGGAGGGGTGGACGGTGCGATACATCGCGCTGCCGGGCCGGAGTTGTTGGCTGAGTGCCGCCAGCTGGGCGGCTGCCGCACTGGTGAGGCCAAAGTCACGCAGGGCTACCGGCTGCCGGCACGCTGGGTGGTACATACGGTCGGCCCGGTGTGGCGCGGCGGGCAGCGTGGTGAAGCGAAACTACTGGCCGCAGCCTATGCCAATTCTCTATGCCTCGCTGCGGAACAGGGCACGCAAAGCATTGCTTTCCCTTGTATCAGCACCGGCGTGTATGGTTACCCCGCGCGCGAAGCAGCGAAAATTGCGGTGCGGACGGTGCGTGAAACGCTGCCGCAATGCCCGCAGATAGAGCGCGTGGTATTTTGCTGTTTTTCTCAGCAAGATGCAGCACTGTACCGGCGATTACTGGAGGCTACCTGAAAAATTCGGGCGGATACGCAGCGCATGTTTGGCAGTAAGCAGGCAAAATCGGGTGTATCGCCAACACGGATTGCTTGGATTGTTGGCGGGAAGTATCGTTTTTGGTGGCTAAATGCAGGTTTTTGGTGTATTTATGGCGAAACTTGCTATAATCGCGGGCGCATTGCGCCAAGCGCAGCGGTTTTTGATAAAATACAGTGTTTTGGTAGCCGGGTTGAACAGCGTTATCACCTAAGGCTATCTGAACAACAGGTGCGCCAAAGCGCACCACCAGAAGACTAACCTTAATAGGAGATTCATCATCGCACAAGAACGCGAAGCACGGATTAACGGCGAAATCCACGCCAAAGAAGTGCGTTTAATCAGCGGCACGGGCGAGCAGCTCGGCATCGTAACCGTGAAAGAAGCCCTGGCCATGGCCGAAGAACAAGATGTGGATTTGGTGGAGATTTCCCCCACTGCCAAACCGCCTGTTTGCAAGCTGATGGACTATGGCAAATATAAATACGAGCAGTCGAAAAAACGCGACGAAGCCAAGAAAAAGCAGAAGCAGGTGCAGATTAAGGAAATCAAATTCCGCCCCGGCACCGACGAAGGCGATTATCAAATCAAAATGCGCAACGTTACCCGCTTCTTGGCCGATGGCGACAAAGTGAAAATCACCCTGCGTTTCCGCGGCCGCGAAATGGCGCACCAACACTTGGGCGCGCAGCTTCTGGAGCGTGTGAAGGCCGATTTGGCCGAAGTGGCCGCTGTGGAACAGTTTCCGAAAATGGAAGGCCGCCAGATGGTGATGATGGTTGCACCTAAGAAGAAGTAACCGTATAATTCGCCGCTTTCCGCTCCGCTGCACGCGGGAAACGGCTTCAATGTTGTGTGTGCGGCATAAAACCGTGGTTTCGGGTATTAAGCGCGGCCTGTTGCAGGCAGCCTCCCGATGCCTAATCCGATAAACCAATGGAGTTTTCCCATGCCTAAAATGAAAACCAAATCCAGTGCGAAGAAACGTTTCAAAGTGCTGGGCAACGGTGGCATCAAACGCGCTCACGCGTTCAAACGCCACATTCTCACCAAAAAAACCACTAAGAACAAACGCCAGCTGCGCGGCACCGCTATGGTGAACGAGCGCGACGTGGCTTCCGTTCACAAAATGTTGCCCTACGCTTAAAGGAGTCTGAAATATGCCACGCGTAAAACGCGGTGTAACCGCACGTGCCCGTCATAAAAAAGTATTAGTTCTGGCCAAAGGCTATCGCAGCCGTCGTAAAAACGTCTACCGCGTTGCCAAACAGGCGGTGATGAAGGCAGGCCAATATGCCTACCGCGACCGCCGTCAGCGCAAACGCCAGTTCCGCCAACTGTGGATTGCCCGTATCAACGCTGGTGCCCGCCAGCACGGCCTGTCTTACAGCAAGTTCATGAACGGCCTGAAACGCGCCGCTATCGAGCTGGACCGCAAAGTATTGGCCGACTTGGCCGTATTCGACAAAGCTGCTTTCGCGCAGCTGGTTGAAAAAGCCAAAGCTGCTTTGGCTTAATGCCTGATTGGAAAATCGGCCGGAATCTTCCGGCCGATTTTTTATTGTGTTGGATTAGATGCTAGAGGAAGGTTAGGCTTTAGCTTTGCAGAAACTTAGCCTTGGTTACGCAAAATCATCGATCCGCCTCGCTGCAACCAACGCTTTCAGGTAGCCTTTGTGGCGGCAGCCAGCAAAACGAATTGTCCAAAGCCGACTGGCAGCGTATAATCCACCTTCCTTTATCTGGGGGCGACTTTGGTTTCGACGGGGGTTGCGAAGCAGATGCGGGCATACCGGGGTCTCAGATTTCCCGTAAAACACTGAATTTAAATAGTCGCAAACGACGAAACTTTCGCATTGGCCGCCTAAGGCCTGCCGTTGCAGCAGTTGGTCAATGGGCTGTGTAGCGTAAGCTACCGCAACGTCATTCTACATTGACTGGTTTCCCGTCGGGTTACTTGGCGGGAAATGAGATTTAAGGTAACTGGCTCCCAAACAGCCTGTCTGTCGGCGGAATGGGGGCGAGATTTAAGTTGGCAAGACTAAGTATGTAGAACGCTTTGTAGAGGACTTTCGGACGGGGGTTCGATTCCCCCCGCCTCCACCAAATTTTTTTTCGTAAAACTTGTTTGGGCAGCCTTTGGGCTGCTACTTTTTTGTAATTGAAGTGTGTTGACGGGTTAAAAAGGCTACCTGAAAGTTTCAGGTAGCCTTGATTTGTAGTGGATTAAAACAAGAATGCTACTGTGTAAGCTCGCTAGGTTGTATTGTCTGCGGCTTGCCGCTTTATTTCACTCTTATTTTCCACTATTTGATAAGGTTTTTCTGTGGCTAAACCGTTTCCGTTATGGCAAACTCATCAATGTAGTTTGAAGGATGTGGTTGATTACAGAGATCTTCGGAAATACCGGCCAATTTGGTGAGTACGGCAATTCATGCGCCATTTGTTGCTGTTTTGCCAATAATAATCCACGATGATGCCTTGGTTATCAGTGTAGAAGATGCGGTCTTGGTTTTGGCCGTAGCAGACGTCGCTATAGTAGTTGGTAATGATGGGGCCGTTTTGACTGCTGCCTTCGTATTCACGGCCGCCGTAGGAGTAATAAGTATAGCGCCAGAGGTAGGCATAGCGATTGTTTCCCGATTTGACTCTACCTTCTGTTGGTTCGACGCCATAGGATTTGATAACGGCATCGATGGGTTTGCCAACAAAGCGTTTCATACGTGTGTCTAGGCTGGCGCAGCCGACAGTGAGGCAAACGAGGCCGGCCAGGAGGGTGGCGCGGCTGATAGAGATTCGGGTGGGTATAATGTGCTTTCTTCATGGTGGAAATGAAAGGCGGAATGATAAAAAAAGAATAGGCAAGCTGACAAGAGGCTACCTGAAAAACATGAAACGTTTTCAGGTAGCCTCTTGGTTGATACACGCTTGGTCTTTAGTAATGCGGCGGGATTTCGGCAGCGGGATTAAAGGTTTGGTTGGTGCCGCTACCGTCTTTCTCTTGCAAACGGCCGTAGAGCAACCGCAGCTGGGCTTGTTGCAAATCTAAAGCTTGCTGCAAGCGGGCGACGGTGTCGTTCAGGCTGTCGAGCAGGTCGTTTTGCAGGGCTACCTGAATTTCCAGCTCGGCCAGCCGCGCTTCGGTGTCGTTATGCGTCATCACAGCACCATGGCGGCCACCCAGCCTGCGGCCATTAGCGGCAGGTTGTAGTGGAGGAAGGTGGGGATAACCGAATCGTAGATGTGGTCGTGCTGGCCGTCTACGTTTAGGCCGGAAGTGGGGCCGAGGGTGGAATCGGAAGCAGGTGATCCGGCGTCGCCCAGTGCGCCGGCAGTGCCGATGATGGCTACGGTGGCCATCGGTGAGAAGCCCATGCTGGCGCACAGGGGAACGTAAATGGCGGCAATGATGGGCAGGGTGGAGAAGGAGCTGCCGATGCCCATGGTTACCAATAAGCCGACGGCGAGCATAACCAACGCGGCCATGCTTTTGTTGCCGGCAAACAGGCTGGCGCTGGTGTCGACCAAGGGTTTAATCTGGCCAGTGGCCTGCATCACTTCAGCGAAGCCCTGGGCAGCAATCATGATGAAGCCGATCATCGCCATCATGCGCAGGCCACTATCGAATACGACATCCACTTCGCGGCGGCGCACCACGCCAGTGGCCATGAATACGCCGAAGCCGACCATTGCGCCTAAGAGCAGTGCATCGCTATACACCAACTGCACCACAAAGGAAGCCACAATCGCCACCACGGCTACCACGCTGCGGTAGGTAGAAATTTTTGGCGCATTGGCCGCGGCCTGCTCGGAGCTCCAATCCACCTGATTGTTGGTGTAGTGGCGCGGTTTGCGGTAGTGAATGAAGGCGAGTAGCAGGCCGGTGAACATACCGGCGGCGGGAATCGCCATGGCTTCCATCACGTTGATGCCCTGCACGCTTATGCCGGCTTTTTGGATGTTGGCCAACAAGATTTGGTTTAAGAAAATCGCGCCAAAGCCATAGGGCAGGAACATATAGGTGGTCACCAAACCAAAGGTGATCACGCACGCCAGCAGGCGGCGGTCGATTTGCATGCGGTTGAACACGAGCAAAAGCGGCGGCACCACCATTGGGATGAAGGCGATGTGGATCGGGATGATGTTTTGGCTCATGATGCTCATCAGCAAGAGCGCGCCAATCAGCCCCCATTTCAGGCTGTTTACGCTGGAAGGGATTTGGTCGCGGCTGGCATTGCCGCCCATTTTGCGCACCACCATACCAGCCAGCTGATAGGGCAGGCCGGAGTGGGCAATCGCCATGGCAAACGCGCCGAGCATGGCATAGGAGAGCGCAATCTTCGCACCGCCGGCCAAGCCGCTTTGGAAATGGGTAATTACGCCTTTAGTGATGATTTCATGAGTGGCTGGGTCGGTAATATCCGCCAGCGGCAACCCGGCGGCCAGGCCGCCCACAAATGCGCCGATAACCAGGCTCAACACAACGTGTACCCGTGCTGCCGACAAAATCAGCATCACCAGCACAGCCAACACTACGGCATTCATTTTGCTTTCTCCTTTCCTGCGCCTAATCCACATCCGCCAAAAGCAAAAGCCAAAGCCCAATTTCTCCGTTTATTGCCCGATGTGGAGAAATAAGCGCTTTAGCTTTGTGGCCGGATGGACATTGGCCGCAGATTTATTTCATTAATCGGGAAATGAGTATAACAACGGAAAAAGCGGCAGGCAACAGGCAGATTGATCGGCTGTGAATAAATTTCCCCGCCGATTCAGCAGAATAGTGAAGGCTACCTGAAAAGCAGGAAAGTAGTTTCTGCATAAGCAGAGTTTAGGTGCGGATGAACGGGAAAGATAATTATCGGCCGGGGAGCAGAGTGGCGTGCTATTTAAATAAGAAAGGCTACCTGAAAAACAGTTGCACTCATTTTTCAGGTAGCCTTCAAGCTAGTGGCATCAATTATCCAGCAAATCCGCCCAGGTTTCCGGCTGTGTCCATACAATGCGCGATACGTTCAGGTGGCGGTTGTGTGGCGCATCGTAGAGGCGGTGTTGCCACAGGGGCGGCAGGCTGCCTTCGATAGTCGGTTTGTCGTCGATGAGGATGTCGCCGCGCACCCAGGTTTTGTCTTTGGCGATAATCACGCGCCGTGTCCATTCCGCGCCCAAGTGTTGTTCCACCCAGGCGATTTTCTCGCCGGCGCAGTAGCGGTATTGGTTGACCGGCGCAGTACAGATGCGCACGTCGTGGCCGGCAGCCAAAAGGGCGTGGGCAGCTTCCACTGCGCCGGGCATGGGCGGCAGGCTTTCGAAAAACCCGACTGCGCCGTAGAGTTCGGTCGCGTGCGTGCGCAGGTGCTCGGGCAGGCGGTCGCGGATGTAGAAAATGTGTTCTTTGCCTTCTATCGGCGCGTCTTCGCCGAAGCGGCCGCGCCAATGGCGGCGGAATCCGCTTTCAAAGTCGGCGAGCACGTTGTCTTGGTCGAGCAGGATGAGCATGGCGGGCTTTCTGTGGTGTGTTGGGATAAGGCGGGCTGAAAAGTTGGTAGTTCGATTATAAGGTTTTATCGGGCATCTAGGTTTGGGCTGTCAATTTTCAAGCGCCAATGCCCGGATGCCTGAATTTGTGGCATTGTCTGTTGGGCTGAAAAGGCTACCTGAAATTTCAGGTAGCCTTTGCTCTGTTTGCCCTAATCAATCCGGTAGTGCAGCAATCGATAGGAATGGCGGATTTGGGGAAATAGGCGCATGAGCCAGTAGTTGAGGCCGATGTCTTTGGCTTCGGGGAAATCGGTCATGCGTTTGGCGGACACGAGATGGAGGTTGGCGGCCCAGCTTTCCATTTGACGGTCGTCGTCGCAGGCGAAATCGAAGCTGGCGCGGGCGTGTTTGAGGGCGTCGTGTTGGTCGGAATGTTTCACCATAAACGTGCCGGCTACGTCGAAGGCAATTTCGCCGTGGAAGCGTTGGGCAAGCTGTTGGAACAGTTCGCGCACTTGGGCTTCGGCAAAATACATCAGCACGCCTTCAAGGATAAAGAGTACGGGGGCGGTGGGGTGGTTTTGGCGCAGCCGTTCCATCCAGCCGGTGTCGAATGCAGAGGCTGGGACGAGGGTTTCATTGGCTTGCGGCGGCAGCAGTGTTTCGCGCAGGGCGATGACGTCGGGCAGGTCGAGCTGGTAGAAAGGGGTATGGTCGGCGGTACTGCCGAGCCGCTCGCGGCGGCTGTCGAGCCCGCAGCCGAGGATGGCAACGATGCCTTCTGGGTATCGGCGGATAAAATCAGCGGCCACTTGGTCGAAATAGCGGGCGCGCAGGGCTGTGCCCACACGGCTGTTGCGGGCGGCGCGGAATAGGGTGAAGTCGTAGTCGATTTGCGGCACAAGGCGCAGGGCGGCCGGGTCGTTCAGTATCGGCCGACTTTGTTGTGCATCGAGGTATTTCATGTAGAGCGGAATCAGCAGGGTTTCGCTAACGGCATTTTGGATTTTCAGCATAGCATCTCTCCTGAACTGGGCTGCCTGCAGGCGTTTCCTTAAACGGAGATTTGAGCTGTACAGAAACTGGGTTGCAGCTCTGCTTTCAGGTAGCCTGTTGGACTAAATAGAAATGAGAATCTTGCAGAAGAGATTGTACACCCGAATAAGCAGCTTGAGATGATGTGAAAGGCTACCTGAAAGCCAAAAAGCCGCTTATCCAGATAGATTGAAGTTAGCTATATGGGGAGAGCACCGGCTGCTTCGTGCTGTTTCCAGGTAGCCTTCTGCTTGAAAACCAAGCCAAACCGCCCAACTAGCAAAGTGTTGCTGATGCGGCAACTACGCGTATACCGAATACACCTGCCGCTTCAGGCTACCTGAAACTCACACCCCGAAAGGAATCCAACATGAACCCCGTCTTCCAGCCCTACACCTTCAACAACGGCGCCACTGTTCCCAACCGCCTCGCCGTCGCCCCCTTGACCCATTTTTCCTCCGATGAAAACGGCCATATTACCGACCAAGAGCGCACGTTTTTGCAAAACCGCTTCAACGGTTTCGGCCTGTTTATCGCCGCCGCCACGTTGGTGCAGGCAAACGGCAAAGCCTTCCACGGCCAGCCGTATGCCATAAACGAGGACGACCTGCCCAGCCTGCGCGAAGTTGCTAAAATCGCCCAAGCGCAAGGTGCGAAAGCCATCCTGCAAATCCATCACGGCGGCAAATCCGCCCTCAAAGAACTCTGCGGTGACACCGTCGCCCCGTCCGCCGATGAAGCCACGGGTGCGCGCGAAATGACCACCGCCGAAATCGAGCAGCTCATCGCCGCCTATGCCAATGCCGCCACCCTCGCGGTGCAGGCCGGATTTGACGGTGTGGAAATCCATGGTGCAAACGGCTATCTGCTGCAACAATTCGTGTCCGCCCAAACCAACCGCCGCACCGACGAATGGGGCGGCAGCCTGCACAACCGTCTGCGCTTCCCGCTGGCCGTGGTCGATGCGGTGGCCGCCGCCGTCAAAGCGCACGCCAAACCAGAGTTCATCTTGGGCTACCGTTTCTCGCCCGAAGAGCCTGGTGAACACGGCATTACCATGGCGGAAACTTTCGCACTCGTGGACGCGCTGGTGCAAAAACCGCTGCAATATCTGCACGTTTCGCTGTGGGACTTCTACAAACACGCCCGACGCGGCGCAGACACTAACCGCGCCCGTATGGAACTGCTGCACGAACGCATCGCCGGCCGCCTGCCCTTAATCGGCGTGGGCAACCTTTACACCGGCAGCGACATCGCCAAGGCGTTTAACACCGGTTGGGCGGAGTTTATTGCGCTGGGCAAAACCGTAATGATTAACCCCGATTTGGCCGATTTGCTGCGGGGGAACCGCGAGGCTGACATCCAAACCGACCTCGACCCCAACCGCGCCGACCACTACCGCTTGCCCGACGCGCTGTGGCAACGCTGCCTGACCAACTCGCCGTGGCTGCCGCCGGTGAAAGGGATGGAACGGCAGATTGTGGATATTTGAGCGTTTTAGACGGTCTGAACATGAAAAAGCAGCCTGCACATTAAAGTGCAGGCTGCTTTTTAGGTTTTCAGGTAGCCTCAACCCCGCATCAAAGCAACGCCCGTCTCACCTCCTCCTGCCCTTGTTGGTCCAGCCGCAGGAATTGGTTGATGATGCGTTCGGCATCGGGCGTGTCGGCGGCGGAAAACAGCGATTGCACGTAATCGTTTGCAGGCTGCTTTTTGATTTCTTCGGGCGTGCCGATTTGCACCAGTTTGCCGTTGTGCATCACGCCGATACGGCAGGCGAGTTTCAGGGCTTCCTGCATATCGTGGGTAACAAAAACGATAGTGGTGCCAAATTTTTGGTGAATCATGGCGATTTGGTCTTGCAGCACGGTGCGCACCAGCGGGTCGAGCGCGGAAAACGGTTCGTCCATCAACAGCACTTGGGGCTTGGCGGCGATGGCGCGCAAAATGCCGATGCGCTGCTGTTCACCGCCGGAAAGTTCGTGCGGATAGCGGTCGCGGTAGTGCGCGGGGTCAAGTTCCACCAACCCCAATAATTCGTTCACACGCGTTTTGCGTTCTGCTTTCGGCCAGCCCAGTATGTCAGGCATGAGTTCGATATTTTCCGCCACGGTCATGGTGGGGAACAGGGCGATTTGCTGCAATACGTAACCGATTTGGTGGCGGAGCTGGCGGATGTCGTAGTCTTTAATCCGCTTGCCGTGCAGATGAACGTTGCCGTCGGTCGGTTCAATCAGCGCGTTAATCATGCGTAAAGTGGTGGATTTGCCGCTGCCGGAGCCGCCGACTAACACGAAGAATTCGCCCTGGTGGATGGTGAGGTTCAGTTCGCTCACGGCGGCGTGATTGTCGTAGTGTTTGCTGACGTTTTTGAATTCAATCAGCAGGGTTAATTCAGGCGGCGGGGTCATTGACTAAACCTTATTGATGATACGATAGATGACGGCAAAGGGTCGGTGTTGAATCTGATTAATAGTGCCGGTAATAAAGATATTCTTCGACGGGCAATAAAAGGCAAAGCTGCCGCTACTGCCACTATGGCCGATGATTTCCGGAGCCGGAACAAATGGCGATAATATGCGCGGAATTTTGAGTTGCATCATGCCGCTGCCGTATTTCAGCGGTATGAATTGTATGCGGCGAAAGTTCGGATTTGTAAGGTGATTTTTGGAAAATAGTTGGCCTTTCATAAATGCCTGCAAAAATTGCATCAATTCATGATTGGTCGCAACAATACCGCCTTGCGCCATTTGTGCTGATAGATATTTGAGCCAAAAGGCAGCGTGAGAACCGTTATAAATGGGCGTAATATTATTTTCGTTACCCGTGCAGTAATGCGTGTTTTTAAGGCCAAGCGGTTGGCAGATGATTTCTGCCAATAAGGCAGGCAAGGTTTTACCGGTAAGGGTTTCGCAGATTTCGCCCAGTAACAACGCATTGATGTCGGCATAGTAAGCTCGACTGCCCGGTTTACCCTTCGGCGGCAATGCAGCCACCAACCGCAGCGACTCCACAACGCTCACTGCGCGATCCTGATGCAATATTTCCTTAAATAATACGGTGCCGTTCGGCAATTTATCCAATTCATGGTTGGCAAAACCGGAAGTCTGATCAATCAGGTGCCGCACAGTGACTTCTTTGGCATTGGGTAAACAGCCGACTTTATCCGCCGGCAGTAAATCAACAAGCCGTGATGTGTAGGCAAGCAGCCGTTTATCTATCATCGCAAAGGTCATCGCATGGGTATAGAGCTTCGAGATGCTGGCAATGGCAAAAGGGGAATCGCAGGTCATCCCGCCCTTTGAGAGTTCCGCAACTTTTTGTTCACCGCGATAGGCAAGCACCGTCGCTTGGTGAATTTTCTTGTTGCTGAGAATGGTGTTTTCCATAAGAACCCCTTTTAATTATATGACTGCAGCCAAAACGTATTTGCTGATATTTTTGAAAGTTATCAGTTGTAACTGCCTAGCGTGGTTAAAAATAGCAAATAGACTCACTATTGAGTTTGGCGTGATAATTGACCATGGAAACGTAAAGCGTATCTCTGTTTCAAGAATCTCTGCTTTCGTCATTTGTATTTCCCTTGATAAATATGCTTTTAACCACTTCGGCAAAACGGCGTGGTGCGCGGCCCAATAGTTGCGGCAGGTCGTCTGAAACAGTGGCGAGTTCGCCGCCTGCGATCGCGGTGTAGGTAGACACCCACGCTTCGATTTGCCAGGCGGGCGTGTCGGGGTAGTCGCGCTCGCGGCTGGTATAGGCCTCACGAAGGGTTTGGTTGTGGTAGCGGTGCGGTTTGCCGGTGACGTCGCTGAGAATGACGGCGACATCGGTGAAGGTCAGCGCTTCGCTGCCGGTGAGGGTGTAGCTGCGATTGTGGTGGCGGTCGTCGCCAGAAGCGATGGCGGTGAGGATGTTGGCCGCCGCTTGCGCTACATCCTGCTGCGAGACGCAGGCAACGCGGCCATCGCCCGCAGGGCCGGCGATGATGCCGTCGGCGTTGGCAATCGTCGCTATCATTTCGCTGTAGAAGTTGTCGCGCAGGAAGGTGTAGCGCATGGCAGTTTGCTGGATGGCAGCTTCGGTCGCGGCGTGGGTGCGCGCCAAGGTGAAAGTGCTGCTGGCGCTGGCATCAGCGAAGGACAGATACACCAAATGCTGCACGCCTGT
Organism: Eikenella sp. NML03-A-027; assembly: GCF_001648395.1. Lineage (NCBI taxonomy): Bacteria > Pseudomonadati > Pseudomonadota > Betaproteobacteria > Neisseriales > Neisseriaceae > Eikenella > Eikenella sp. NML03-A-027. The sequence goes on from NZ_LXSM01000017.1 coordinate 108,307, forward strand.
CACTGCTGCCGCGCGTACCAGAGTCAGGTGCTCCTGCTCGCGCGTCGGGCTTTCGGCGGCGGACACCATAAACAGCACATCTGCCCCGCTTAACGCCTGCCGGGCCAGCTCGAAATCGCCGTAGGCAAAGGGGCGCGCTTCGCAAGCGGGCAAATCGGGCGCTTTGGCGGGGTTGCGCAGCGGCAGAACGAGCGACAAACCGCGTGCGCTGAGGTGGCGGGCGACCATGCCGCCGATGTGACCACTGGCGCCGGTGATGGCTAGATTCATGTTGTTTTCCTTATGCGTTTTCAAAAGGGATAGCTTTGCCGTTTGCAGGCTTTCTGTCAAACCATGTGCAGGCTGCTTTTGGGGTTTCAGGTAGCCTACTGCTTATTTCATTTCGTCAATAACCCATTTTCCTCCAAATAATCCCGAGCCACGTTTTCCGCGCTTTCGCCCTGCACTTTCACGCGGTAGTTCATCTCGCTCATTTCTTCTTCGCTAATTTTTCCCGCCAGTCGGTTAAGTGCGGTCACAATTTGAGGATTTTTTTCGGCAAATTCTGCTTTCATTAGCGGTGCGCCCTGATAAGCAGGGAACAGGGCAATATCGTCTTTCAGCAGGCGCAACTGGTATTGCTTCAATTCTGCATCGGTAGAGAAGGCTTCGACTAGGTCGATTTTGTCATTCAACAATGCCGTATAGCGCAGGGCGGGCTCTAGGCTAACAATATGTTTTAGCGTGATACCGGCTGCCTGCATGCCTTTGTAGCCGTCCGCTCGGTCGGTAAACTCCAGTGAGAAACCTGCTCGGATATCGGGCGCAGCCTGCTTTAAGTCGCTAATTGTCTTCAGTTGGTGCGCCGCGCCGTAGCTTTCTTTGACTGCCAACGCATAAGTGTTCTGATAAGACATCGGTGGTAGAAACTCTAGCTGATATTGTTCCGCCAATAATTGTTTGCCCCGTTGATAGGTTTCATCTGGCGACAGATGGCGGTTTTTCTGTTCGGGCGGCACTTGTACTAAGGCTTCCAACACGGTGCCGGTGAATTCGGGGTAAATGTCGATTTCGCCGCTGTTTAGCGCGTTAAACAGGAAGGTGGTTTTACCAAAATTAGGTTTGACTGTAACTCTGATATTCGGATTTTCACGCTCAATCAAGAATTTATACATGTTAATCAGAATATCCGGCTCGCTACCCATTTTGCCGGCAACCACCACGTTTTTTGTGGCAGGCGTAAATGAAATCTGCGACAGACCGAGTGCACCGAAGCCCACCGCCAATGCAAGAATAATCGGCAATTTGCGTCGCGATTTCTGCAACAGTCCGATAATGCCGCTTACGCCGACAGCCAGTAACGCGGAGAGCAATGCGCCGGTAAACGTCATCGTCATGTTGTTGCGGTCGATGCCGAGCAGAATCAGGTTACCCAAGCCGCCTGCACCGATTAACGCCGCCAGAGTTGCCGTGCCGACAATCAGCACCGCCGCCGTGCGGATGCCTGAAATCATGGCAGGCAACGCCATCGGCAGCTCAATCCGCCACAGCGACTGCCAACGCGACAGGCCGAATGCGGTGTACGCATCTTGAATCGATTGGTCGATTTGGGTCAGCCCCAAATAGGTATTTTGAAAAATCGGCAACAGCGCGTATAGCGTGAGCGCAATCAAGACGGGCGGTGATCCAATGCCGACAAACGGAATCAGCAAACCCAGCAGTGCCAAAGAGGGGATGGTTTGCAATATATTGGTGAACTGCAATACCGCTTCCGCCGCCCGCTGTCTGCGCGCAAACAACACGGCGGCAGGCACCGCAATGGCCACGGCCGCGAGCAAAGCCAGTCCGGAAAGCCATAAATGCGTAAGCAGCATTTGCCAGAGTTCGGCAAGGGAAAAGGGGAGGGATGTGGGCATGATGTTTGGCCGTGTTGATGATTAGTGGATTGAATGGTATAGGGGTTTTTAGCGTGTAGCAAGGAATGGTGGCGTGAAGGCGGAGGTGGGAAAAGCAGCCTGCACTTTGAATTTACCAAGTGTAGGCTGCTTTTTAGGTTTTCAGGTAGCCTTTATTAGGCGATATGGGCCTTATCTACGCGTTTCTCTTTGCTATTCAAACATCCCCAGCACCTCTCCCAATAGCTCAACGCGCCATGTTTCGTTGGCGGGATTGTTCAGCGCGGTAGTGAGGGCGGCATATGCTTTGTCTGCACGCGAGCCTTCTATTTTTGCAATTTTGTCGAGAATACCCGCTGCTTCATGCGCCATTTCGAAATTGCCGTCAATCAGCCAGCCGATGGCTTTCTCAAACAAAGGCTTCGCCGGATAGTTTGCCAATGCATAAATCAGCGTACCGCGAACTTTGGCATATTCCGCGCTGTCTAGTGCGGCCAAAATCAACGGGTAGATTTCCCGATTGCGTTGTTCGGCAAGGTCTAAAATCAGTAGGATTTTGTCCCGCAGCGGGGTTTGTGGATTTTTGATTTGTTCAATCAATTCGTTATTGCTCATTCAGGAGGTGGCGCATTTCGCCACGCATGTATTCCAGGTGCTCATGCAGGGCGGCGGCGTGTTCGTGGGTGTTACGCATATGCAGGCCGCTTTGCAGGGCAAGGCCGAGCAGGTGCGGTACCTGATGCAGGGTGTCGCGCATCGCCGCATCGCGTACGTGGCGGTTATATATCCAGTGTGCATCGGAAAGCGCGATGACCGAGTTGCCTAAGTCGCCACCGGCACCACGCCACTTATTTCCCAAACCGAGCCATCCAGCATGGCAAAAGGTTACCTGAAAAAGTCCAAAAATGCCTGACAAGATTCAGCCGCCTACAACCTCAGCCCCCCCAAAAAAAATCTCATCAATCTTAGCCGTAACCGCAGGGTCTTTTTTGATCACCCGTCCCCATTCGCGGTCGGTTTCGCCTGGCCATTTGTTGGTCGCGTCCAAGCCCATTTTGCCGCCGAGTCCGCTGACAGGGCTGGCGAAGTCGAGGTAGTCGATGGGGCATTTTCACCACATTCGATGCCATGCTCTAAATGTCTTTCAACAGTGGCAGTTTGGAAAACGCGTCTTTGATGCCCTTGGGCGGCTCGGGTTCTTTCAGATACGCCAGTATCTTCCCGATTTCGCGCAACTTGGACACGCTGTCCGCACCCATGCCCGTCGCCACGCGTTCGGGCGTGCGTCGGGCTTAATCGAGTTTTCAAACAGCAACACCAGCCTTTCGGCGCGCAGCACGCGGTCGGCGATTTCAGCCATTTCCAAATGCAGGGAAACGGGATGGGCGAAATGCTTGAGTTTGTTCTACTGCTCAAGCATGAAGATAAAGTCGCGTAGGTTATTTCATTTAAAGGCTACCTGAAAATGATATATAGCTTTGGGATGATTGAGGAGAGTTCAGTCGGCACATTCTTTCAGCCACTCCCTAATCCACTCCGCTCTTCCTTCGGCTGCAGGCGGCCGTCGGGCAGGGAGATGAAGGTGGGCATTGTCCACGCACCGCCGGCAAACCCACGGCACATTTGATCGGTGGCGGAATAAGTCAGTCTAAATTTTCTGCCGTTCCAAATCCAGTTTTCATGCCCCCAACAATCGCCGAAACCGCGTTCTTTCCAGTTGTTGGATATGATGCCGTCATATCTATAACTTTCGTTAATTTTATTGCCAAGTATTGATTCGATTCGTGAGAAATCCCTGTTGGTTACTGTAACAAATTGGGTTACACCGTTCGAAGCCGTATGCATACAGTCGACTCGTATCAGTATATGGCCGCCACTCAAGCGGTAGGCTTCGATTTTGGGGCCTCCTCTGGTGAATCAACAAACTCGCAGAATTTTGCCTGCGGCAAACGACGCAGTTTTTGCACCAATGCACGGTATCGCGGGGTATGGCGTTTTAATACGCGCACCATCGGCATAGACGGGCTATTACTGTTTGCCAGCGCACTATTTGGCTGAATGCGTGGCATTTCCGGTACAGCTGCCGCATGGATTATCGGTAAGGGTCGCGGCTGCAACACGGAGCGGCGGCTGTGGCCGGGGTTGATGAGAGCAGAGGGAGTACCGTTGCGGCGTTGGAACGCATCCATGCGGCACAAAATGGCGGTGGCACCATTGGCCGACAGCCGCCATACCGTGCCGTTTGTTGTGTGTAGGCTGATGGCAGTTCGGCGTTTTAAGGCTGCCAACAGAGCTTGCGTTTGCGAGGCAGGTAATTTGGTTACACCTTCACCCTGATCAGTGAATACAACTCGGCCAACTGAGTGGATGTCGATACGTAACTCAGTTACGGTTTGCTGCCGAGCCAAATTATCTTGATAACTAATTTGCAGATGGCTAGACACGACAGCCTGCTCGCCGGCGGCGCGTTGCAGCAGCAGGGAAACCGGCAGCCCGTGAGAGTCTTCTTCGTTGGCATGGCCTGCGGCACGGCACGTGCCAGTGTTGTCGCAGGCCAGCTTCGCCCTGCGTGGTGTAGAAACCTTGAATAGACGCGGCGGCCAGCTTGCTGCCGAGCAACAGTAGCAACCATAGTGAATGACGCAACATTGTAATCTCCTTAGGGGGATGGCCGAGATGAGGGATGGGGTTTTGCAAAGGTTGAGGCTACCTGAAAAGATTGGTTTGGCCGGGTGGATTGGTTTGCGTACTGCGCTAATTTTTCAGGTAGCCTTTATTCGCTCAGGCATACTGCCCTGCTATTTGCCATGCAGCATTCGTTGGGCGGCTTCGATTTTACCGATGAGGATGTCGGGCAGGGCGTGGATGGATTTGATGATGGCTTGGTTGATGAGGTCTCGGTCTCCGGAGCGGGGTTTCTTCAGCACATAATTCACTACTTCGTTGCGATCACCGGGGTGGCCGATGCCTAGGCGCAGGCGGTAGAAGTCGGGTGTGCCGAGACGAGCTTGGATGTCTTTGAGGCCATTGTGGCCGCCGTTACCGCCGCCGAGCTTGAATTTGATGCGGCCGGGCTCGAGGTCGAGTTCGTCGTGGATCACGAGGATTTCTTGGGGTTTGATTTTATAAAAGGCGGCGAGTGCCTGCACGGATTGGCCGGAGAGGTTCATATAGGTTTGCGGTTTGAGCAGGCGAATTTCGCCTTCACTCTGCATACTGTGGGCATGGCTGCCGAAGAATTTTTTATCGTCTTGCCAGCGGGCCTGCCATTTGCGGGCGAGTTCGTCCAGCAGCCAGAAGCCGGCGTTGTGGCGGGTGTCTTCGTATTCGGTGCCGGGGTTGCCGAGGCCGACGATGAGTTTGATGGGCATGGGGTTTCCTTATTGGATTTCAGGCATAGCGGATTAACTTCACTTTCGCTACTGCATTGGTTCGTCTTGCCGTACTTCCGTACTGTCTGCGACTTGTTGTCTTGTAGGGGAAAATAATTGTTTCAGCTATCTCTTAGGCTGACCACAGCTGGCGGGCGAAGTTGCCGATTAAGAGACACAGCAGCGCCATAAAACCATAACGCAGCCAGCGGCTGCCGCCGAGCACCGCCAGCTTCGCGCCGCAGAAGCCGCCGCTTAGGTTGGCTGCTGCCAGCGGCAACGCCCAGTGCCACAGCACATGTTGGCTGGGGATGAAAAAGCTCAGCGCGGCCAGATTGGTCATCAGGTTGATTACCTTGGCGCAGGCGGTGGCGGTGAGGAAATCGTAGGCAAAAAAGCGCACGAACACGAAGGCCAGCAGGCTGCCCGTACCCGGGCCGAACAGGCCGTCATAAAAGCCGATGGCCGCGCCAAACGCCGTGCCCAGCAGCATTTCGCCCCGTGTGAGCGCGCGGGTGCGCTCGGTTTGCCCCAAATCTTTGCGGGAGAAGGTGTACACAAACATCGCCACCATAATCACCAACATGGCCGGTTTCATATATTGCACCGGCACATAGGCCACCAGCTTTGCGCCGGCGAACGAGGCGGCAAAAGCCAGCACGCCGGCGGGCAGCAGCATTTTCCACGGTAGCTTCAGGCGGCGGGCAAACTGGCCGGCGGCGGTGAAGGTGCCGGCGAACGAAGCGGCCTTGTTGGTGCCCAGAACGGTGGGTACGGGCGTGGTCGGCGGCAACACGCCGAACAGCGCGGGCAGCTGCAACAGCCCGCCACCGCCAACGGCCGCATCCATCAGCCCGGCTAAAAAGCCGGTGATGAGCAGCAGGATAAAGGGAAGTTCCATGGGGTTCTCCGTTGATGAAGGGATGGGACATTGCCACACCGACGTTTGGTTTGAATTTTCGAAATAAGCATTCTCAGGTAGTTTTTATATTTGTGCTCTATTTATCCTTGCGCTTCATGCCCGCGCGGGCACTCAATTTAGCTACGCAAAAACAAACCCTCTTGCAGAGGTCTTGTTTTAACTTCGTTAAAACGAACCCTTCTAACGAAGGCTTCGTTTTTGCTTCGCAGAAACTCGCCCCCCTTCGGAGACCTCGTTTTCTTTGCTTCGCCAAAGAAAGGAAGCAAAGAAAGGCGACTGCGGGCACAGGTTTGGCTTCGCCAAACTTCCCTCACTGCACACGGTTTTTCGGGCGCAAAGAGAAATTGGATTAGCTGCAACTTGCGGCTTCGCCGCTTCGGGCATGCAAGCCCTTATTTCCCGAAAAACCGCGCTCCGTTCCGTTGTGCTAGCAGACGGGAAGCCAGCCCGCCAATTAGATTGTGATTATTCTATTTTGGAGTTCTGGGTTTAGGAAGGTGGAGGCTACCTGAAACGTTGTATGAATAGATTTGCACTCTCTTCGCTTATGGAATACAGCCTTTGACAGTGGCGATTAGGAACACTTGCTTCCGCTCACAGCCGCACGTTGTGGCAGGCTTCGTACACCGGCAGCAGGCGGTGCAGGGTTTCGACTAGCCAGGCCGCGCTGTCGGCTTGCCCCAGTTGGTTGCGCTCCAAGTGGCGGCCGAGGCAGAGGAAATCTTGCGGGCTGCGCAGGGCGAAGGCGTCGGGCGGAGCGGTGGCGATGGTGGGGTAGTCGGCGTATTCGCTGTCGCTGCCGTGCCAGATTTGGAAGTCGGCAAATTCGGCGTGCGGAAAATCGGCCAAAGCCTGTTGGTAGCAGGCCAATGGCAGGGTGGAGCGGGCGGCGCGGTATTCGTGCCATTCGAGGCTGGCAGTGAGCCTGCGGCGGTTGAGCAGCAGCGAGAGGATGACCGCCGTATCGGCATGGGTTTGATATTTGAAATAGGCGAAAAAGTGGGCGCGCACCTGCCAGCCGTTGCACCAGCGTTCGATATGCGGCGGGGCAAAGCCTGCGCCCAATTCGGAGGCTACCTGAAAAACCAGCGTGCGCCACACCTGCCACGCGGCTTTATAGTCGGCCTTGGTTTGCGCTTCGGTTTCGGGCTGGTATTGGCGGATTTGGGCGAACTGGAAAAACGGGCGTTGGAACAGGTCGCAGCTTTGCGGGGTGAGCATGATGGATTGGCGGCTGGCAAGAAAGGTGGAAAGGCTACCTGAAAAATGGGGTTTCAGGTAGCCTTTTATCGTATGCCTAATAAACACGGATGCCCCGTTCCCATTTCCCGTTCAAAAACCGATTTCAGGCAGCCCCAACATTCATTGAGGCTACCTGAAACCCCATTTTTCAGGTAGCCTTTCCGTTTTGTTTCTCCAGCGCGGCTTGCAATCTTTGTTCCAGCGTGTCGCTGTCGAAGGATTTGGCGATCACTTCAAAGCGGCTGTCGCGCCGCCAGGCCACTTGGTTGGCACCCCATTGGCCTTCGCTCCAGTTGAGCCACACCCAGCTGCCGAGAACTTGGAACACGCCTTTGGCGCGCACAAGGCCTTCGCACAGTTTGGGCAGGTCGTTGAAGAATTTGGTGAGCTTTTCGCCGTCGAAGCTGCTGCCGGCGGGGAAGGTGTAGCCTTGCGATTGCAGGCCCATGCTGTTGTCGGGCAGCTCTTTGATGCGGTAGCGGCTTTTTTCCACCACCGGGGTTTCCAGCAGGGCGATGTCTAAATAGGCGTCGGTGGTTTCCAGCACGGCGGCTTTGGGCGGGAAGAGCTGGGCGGCTTTGCTGCGGAAGGCGGCCATTTCTTCGGGGCTGCACATGTCGGTTTTGTTGGCAATCAGCACGTCGGCCACGCTCACTTGGTCGCGGTAGAGCGGCTGGTTGGCGTAGTCGGGGTTGGTGAATTGGCGCGGATCGACCAGAGTAAACACGGCGCCGATATCCAGCATTTGGTCGAAGGGCTTGGCGCGCAGCTCGTCGATCACGCTGGCGGCGTGTGCTAGGCCGCTGGCTTCGATGATGATGCGGTCTGGCTTGTTGCCGCTCACCATGCGGTTGATGGTGGTGCCCATTTGCGCACCGGCCACGCAGCACAGGCAGCCGCCGGCGATTTCGGCCACGGGGATGCCGTTGTCGCTCAACACGGCGCCGTCGATGCCAATCTCGCCGAATTCGTTTACCACGATCACCCATTTTTCATCGGGTTTTTTTTGCTCCATCAGGTGGCGCAGGGCGGTGGTTTTACCTGTTCCCAAAAAGCCGGAAAATAGATGTACTTTTGCTTTCTTTATTTCTGACATTGTTTGCATATTCCTGTTAAAACAACATGTTCTTCTTTTAATCTAAACCCACCTGCGGCTACGCCGGCACAAAGTGCCTGCCATTCGCGGGAGAGGGTTTGCTCATCGGTGTTGCCGCATTCGGTGCACACCAAAATGAAGGCGCTGTGGTGGCGTTGCTGTTCGTCGCTACTGTGGCAGTGGGCATCGCAATGGTGGCGGGCGTGGCTGCATAAAATGTAGCCGTTCACCGCGGCCACTTTGTGCAGCACGCCGTGTTCGGCCCAGAAATCGAGCGCGCGGTAGGCGGTAGGCGGCGCCACCACGCCGTTGCTCTGCTGCTGCATTTGCGCCAGCACGGTGTAGGCTTTAATCACGCCTTCCTGCCGCAAAACGATATCCAGCACCTGTTCGCGCAGGGCGGTAATCTGCAGGCCTTGCTCGCGGGCGCGGGCGATGATGGCGGTTTTGTAGTCGGGTGCGGAGTGCTTGGTCATGGCTGCTTCCTATTATTATTGGCTGGGGTGGCGCACAACGGCGAGCGGGTTGAAGCTCTGCGCCACCGGCATGATTTCGATGCTGTTCACGTTCATGTGCGCGGGGCGCTGGTAGAGCCACAGCACGGTGTCGGCGATGTCTTCGGGGCGGATGTAGTCCACGTTTTTATATAAATCGGCGGCGCGTTGGTCGTCGCCTTTGAAGCGCACGTTGGAAAACTCGGTGTCGCCGCACAGGCCGGGCTCGATGTTGCTCACGCGCACGCCCGTGCCGGCCAAATCGGCGCGCAGATTCAGGCTGAATTGGCGCACATAGGCCTTGGTGGCGCCATACACATTGCCGCCGGGGTAGGGGTAGGTGCCGGCCACCGAGCCGAGGTTGATGATATAGCCGCTGCCGCGCGCCACCATGCCGGGCAGCACTTGGCGGGTGAGGTAGGTGAGGCCGATGATGTTGGTTTGAATCATGGTTTGCCAGTCGGCAAAATCGGCTTGATGAGCTGGGTCTAAACCCAATGCCAGGCCGGCGTTGTTCACCAGGCAGTCGATCCGGGCAAAGTTTTCAGGTAGCCCTTTGAGCGCGGTATCCACGGAAGCGGTATCACTCACATCCATTTGCAGCGGCAGGAAGTTGGCGCCCAATTCTGCGCGCAGTTCGTCCAGTTTGTCGGCACGCCGCGCCGCGCCGATTACGCGGTAGCCTGCTGTGGCGAGGGTGCGGCAGATGGCCCGCCCGAAACCGGCCGATGCGCCGGTGACCAAAATGCTCATGATTGCCTCCGTTGTGCTGGATTGCTCGATATAGCCGGGGTGCTTCCCTTCCTATGGCGTTGGATCGCTTTGCAGGAAGGAATAACGGCTTTGGCTAAAAGCAATAGTATAACACCGGCAGCTCGCCGGCAGCTTTAAAATGGCAGCAAGGCTATAGCAAGCCAACTTAACTTTCGCTACTGCGTTGGCCCGCCTTGCCGTACTGCCTGTACTGTCTGCGGTTTGCCACCTTGTCTCATTCTTATTTCTGATCCACTATATTTTCAGGTAGCCTGTGGCGGAGCGCAGTATTCTGCCCAATAGCGGCGGGCGGCGGTATAAGGCTACCTGAAAACCGTGCTAGAATGCCCGCCTTCCGCATTTTGGCCAAAGGCTTGTTGATATGGCACGTCATCCCTACCGCCGCCTGCGTTCGGCACGTTTCGCCCTGCCCGAAGTGGGCATTTCCGAACACGGCAACATCCGCTCGCTGCATTTGGGCAGCGAAACGGTGCAAAGCTCGATGAATGTGGATTACCCCGCCGAGCTGGTGCTCTCCTACAGCCGCGCCATGATGGCCTGGCTCTTGTTTGCCGAAAACGTGCGCCACATCACGCAAATCGGGCTGGGCGGCGGCTCGTTTGTGCGCTGGATCGATGCCCACCTGCCCGAGGTGGCGCAAACGGCGGTGGAAATCAACCCGCAGGTCATCAGCGTGGCGCGCGGCCTGTTTGAATTGCCGTTTGAGGGCGAAAAATTTGAAATCATCGAGGCCGACGGCGCGGAATACATCAAAACCCTGCGCGGCGGCACGGATATTTTGCTGGTGGACGGCTTCGACGGCGTGCAGATTATCGATGCCCTGGTGGCCGAGCCATTTTTTGCCGATTGCCGCACCGCCCTGAGCGACAACGGCATTTTCGTCACCAACTGGTGGAGCGGCGACAAACGCTACCCGCTTTTCCTGCAACGGCTCGCGCAGGTGTTTGAGCAGCGCGTGTTGTGCGTGCCCGCCGAAACCCACGGCAACGTGGCCGTGCTCGCCTTCCAAAACCAAGCGCCCCAGCCGCTGGCGGCCCTGCAGAAAAAAGCCGCCAAGCTGAGCGAGCAATACGGGCTGGACTTCAAAACCATGCTGCATCAGGCACACGTGCCGCCGGGCAGCACCTGGCAGTGGCTGCGTTGAGGCTGGCTGAAAGCGAAAACTCCAGCACGGTTAGAAAGGCTATCTGAAGACATAAGCTGCAACGAGGCGAACATCAAATAGCGTTGTGGCGGCTAATCCTGTCCGGCCAGCCAATCCACATAGCGGCGTACGCCAGTGGCTACGTCGTCGAATTCTTCGGCATAGCCGGCGGCGCGCAGGGCGCTGATGTCGGCCTGGGTGAAGCTTTGGTATTTGCCTTTGAGTGCGTCAGGGAATTTGCTATACACAATCAAGCCTTGTTGTACCAGCTCTTCCAGCGGCAGCTCGGGCTTGCCTTCGCGGGCGCGGCAGGCGTTTACGGTGGCGGCGGCCAGGTCGTTGAAGGGCTGGCTGCGGCCGGTACCGCAGTTGAAAATGCCGGATACTTCGGGATGGTCGTAGAAAAATAGGTTTACTTTTACTACGTCTTCCACGCAGATAAAGTCGCGGCTTTGCGCGCCGTCGGGGTAGCCGTCGTAGCCGCCGAACAGGGTTACGCGGCCGTGCTCGCGGTATTCGTGGAAGTGGTGGTAGGCCACGGAGGCCATGCGGCCTTTGTGCTGCTCGCGGCGGCCGTATACGTTGAAATAGCGCAGGGCAACCACTTGATTGTGCAGCCCTTGCGCCATACGGCGGCGCAATACTTGGTCGAACAGGAATTTGGAATAGCCGTACACATTGAGCGGGGCTTCCAATTCGCGCTGTTCGCGGAAGGTTTGGCCTTTGCCATACACGGCGGCGGAGGAGGCGTGGATCAGGCGGATGCGATCGTCTTGGCACCAGTCGAGCAGGTCGAGCGTGTATTGGTAGTTGTTATCCATCATGTACACGCCGTCGTGGTTCATGGTGTCGGAGCAGGCGCCTTGGTGGAAGATAGCTTCGATGTTGCCGCCGTTGATTTGGTGGGCGCGCACTTGGCGGATGAATTCGTGTTTATCTAGATAGTGCGCAATATCGGCCTGCACCAGATTGCGGAATTTGTCGGCGCGGCTGAGGTTGTCCACCGCGATGATGTCGGTGATGCCGCGCCGGTTGAGCGCGTGCACGATATTGCTGCCGATAAAGCCGGCAGCGCCGGTAACGATGATGGTCATGGGGGTCTCCTGATAAAGGGTTGGCATATATTTTAACCGATTTCGGGCTACCTGAAACTTGAATATCCGCCCTTGGAAACCATATAGCAGCCTGATCAAGATAACAATAAGGAAAGCATCATGACCACCCAGCCCGCCAACCTACGCACCCGCTTTATTTTCGACAACCAACCCGTGCGTGGCCTGCATGTTCAGCTGCAAAGCGTGTGGCAGCACATCGTACAGCGCAAATCCTACCCCGCCGCCATCCGCAGCGCACTGGGCGAGCTTCTGGCCGCCGGCGTCCTGCTTTCCAGCAACCTCAAGCTGCCCGGCAAACTCATATTGCAAATCCAAGGGCAGGGCGACCTCAAAATGCTCGTGGCCGAAACCGATTCCAACCACAGCTGCCGTGCCACCGCCCGCTGGAACGAACAAGCCAACTTAGACGACGGCCGCAGCCTGATTGAGCTGCTCGGCGAAAACGCCGTATTCGGCATCACCCTCCAGCCCAACGAAGGCGAACCCTGGCAAGGCATCGTGCCGCTTGAAGGCAGCAGCATCGCCGAAATGCTCAGCGCCTATATGCGCCGCTCCGAGCAGCTCGACACCCACATCAGCCTCGCCGCTTCCGAACACGCCGCCGGCGGCCTGCTGCTGCAAAGGCTGCCCGAACAGCAAATCGACGCCGACGCCTGGACGCACTATACCACCCTGGCCGACACCGTTACCCCGCAGGAATTGATCGAGCTCGACGCCCAACACCTGCTCTACCGCCTGTTCCACGAAACCCCGCCGCGCGTGTTCGAGCCCAAACAAATCGAATTCGCCTGCACCTGCTCGCGCGGCAAAGTGAGCGATATGCTGCTGCTTTTGGGCGGGCAGGAAGTGGGCAACATCGTGGCCGAACAAGGCAGCATCGCCATCGACTGCGACTTCTGCGGCGAAAAATACGTGTTCGACGACACCGACGTGCAAGCCCTGTTCGGCATGGAAATCGAAGCCATGACCGGGCAGCAACTGCAATAAGGCGGCGTTGTCTTAATTGTATAAAAAGGCTACCTGAAAACCGAGTAACGGTTTTCAGGTAGCCTTTTGTTGAATATGTTTCAGGTAGCCTGTGTCGTTGCAGGCTACCTGAAAATATAGGGTGGTATGCGGGAAGTGTACGGTATGCACGCTGTTTTAGACAGCCGGTGAGTTGTGCTGGCAAATAAAGTTCAAGCCCTTAAACGTGTAAATCGTGCTGCTGTCTGCCATGAGGCTACCTGAAAATGCAGAACGGTTTTCAGGTAGCCTCATTGTTGGTTTAACTGTGCGGCACGAATAGTTGGCCGTTGAAGCGGTATTTGAGGCGGCGGTTGGTGGGGGTGTGGGTATGGCTGCTGATTTGCGGCTGGCTGATGGTGTGGCTGCCGGGCTCATAGAAGAAGTAGTTGTTGGCGTGTTGGCCGCTGTAGGCGATGTTTAGGCGGTGGGTGGGTTCGGCGGCAGGGGCGGTTTGGATGATGGGCAGGGCTTGGAGCTGCTCGGCGGCGAAGTGGAGGAGGACGAGGGATTTTTCGGTGTGGTCGCCATCGGTGTGCTCGGTGAACAGGAGGTAGGCGTGGCCGTAGCCGCTGAGGCGGAGGGTGTGCAGGCGTTCGATGTAGCCGGGGAAGGTTTGTACGCTGGTGTGGCCGCTCGGGCTGCGGGCTTGGAGCAGGCTGGCGGGGCTGTGCGGCGGGGTGAGGCTGCGCACGCGGCCGTCGGCGCTGCTGTGGATTATCAGGCCGGCGGTGCGGGTTTGGCTGAAACGGCAGGCCCAGGATTAGGCGGTTTTCAGGTAGCCTTCAAGCTGCTCGGCGAAGAGGCTGGCTGGTTGGCTGCCGTTGTGTTGCAGGGCGGCAGCGAGGGCGGCATCGGTTTTGGCGGCATGGCGGGCATGCAGCGGGGTGGCGAAGAGGGTTTGCAGAGCGATGAGGGCGTGGCGGAGCATGGCGGTGGGTTTCAGGTAGCCTTCGGGGCTACCTGAAAAGTGTTGGGTGGCGTGGTTGGCGGTTTCAATTCAAACGAACAAACTGCTCACCATTGAAGCGGTAGCGGATGCGGCGGTTACTTACCTGTGCCGCACCATATGCGGCATCAGGGTGGTTGGCATCTGCTTTCAGTACCAGCGGGAAGCTGATGGTTTTGCTGCGGGCGTCGTAGGCAAAATCTTCATTTCTACCGCTATGGCTGGCGCTGTATTCATAGGAGAGCGTGTTGGTGGCTTTGCTGGTGCGGATAATGTTGAGCGGGCGCAGGCCGTCGTTGCTGATCTGCCAAACCGACAGGCTCTGCCCGTAGAGGGTATTGCTGTATTTGCCTATGCTGGTGACGAAATAGGCAGTGCCGTGTTGGCCGAGTGTGTCGGAGTAGATGCCGGTTAGGATGCCTTCGCCTTTTTGGGTGGCGCTGCGGCCGGATGGGATGCGGTATTGGAGTAGGTTGTGGTATTCACGCAGGGTGCCACCGCTTTGGGCATCCCAGCTGAAACTGCGCAGGCGGCCGTTGGGCGCTGTGTGGATGATGATGCCGGCTCTGGTGGTGCTGGGGAAACGGCATGCCCAGGAATCGGACTGTTGCAGATAGGTGGAAAGGGTTTGGTGAAAACGGGTTTCGGCGGTTTCGCGCTGATTTTCGTTCATCTGCGTGTAGGCTTGCGCCAGCGCGGCATCGGCTTGGGCGCAGGTTTGGGCATAAATCGGGGCGGCAATGGCGACGGTGGCGAGGATGAGGAGTTTCCGCATGGCTGATGTCCTTTATGCAGGGGAGAGATGTTATTTTGCTGGTATATGCGGCGGTTTTCAAGGCAGGCTACCTGAAAATGGATGTTTGCCCATCAGCCGGTTTGATGTTTACAGGATGCCGTCTTCCCGATTGTATTCGATCATGTCGTTTACCGCTTGGGCGAGCCATGCCCAGCAATCGGGGAATTCTTGACGCTGTTCCCAGCCGAGGCTGGCGAAGTCGTGGATAAGCTGGATTTTTCCGCCTTTGCCGATTTCGAAGCAGGCAGTGTCATCGCAATCGCTGCGTTTGGCGAAGGGGATCAGTTTCCTGTCGGGATAACGGGTTTGCAGGCCTTGGTATAGTTCAGCGGCCCAATCGCTATCGATCAGATGCCAAATATCGAAATCGACTAAATTCAGTTCGACGATTTTTTCAAATGATTTTGGATATTCAAAGTGGGGAATATCGAGCGTATAGCTTTTCATCGGTTGATTCCTAGTTTGAGGCTACCTGAAAAATAAAACTTGGGCGTATTACTTTCCAAGCGGCCTTTGCCACGCCTCACTCAATCTTCACCCGTTTCAAGCGCAGCGCATTGCTCAATACCGAAACCGAGCTTGCCGCCATTGCCGCGCCTGCGATGACGGGATTTAAGAAGCCGAGTGCGGCGAGCGGGATGCCCAAGGTGTTGTAGAAGAGGGCGAAAAACAGGTTTTGCTTGATGTTTTTCAAAGTCGCCTGCGACACCAACAGGGCATCGGCGAGTTGGTTGACCGAATGCTGCATCAGCGTGGCGGAGGCGGTGTGTTCGGCAACGTCCGCACCGCCTTTCATGGCGAAGCTGACGTTGGCGGCGGCGAGTGCAGGCGCGTCGTTGATGCCGTCGCCGACCATCGCCACGGTTTTGCCGGCGGCTTTGAGTTTCTGCACTTCGGCGGCCTTGTCGCGCGGACTCATGTTGCCGAAGGCGTGTGCGATGCCCAGTTGTTTGGCGACGTATTCGACCGTGCCTTGGTTGTCGCCGCTCATGATGTAAACATCGATGCCGTGTTTTTTCAGACGGCCTATGGCTTCGGCAGTGTCGGCTTTCAGCGCGTCGGCGAGTGCGAATGCGCCGATGGGTTTGCCGTTGGCGGAAACGGCGACAATGCTTGCGATGCGCCAAACGTCGTCTGAAAGGTTTTCAGGTAGCCTTAATTCAGCAAAATCAAGTTTGCCCGCTTTCACCAATCCCGCGCCTTCGACTTCGGCGGCAATACCTGCACCGACAAAGGTTTGCGCGTTTTGTGCGGCTGGGATATCCAGACCGCGTGCTTGGGCGGCAGAGACGATGGCACGGGCGAGCGGATGGGCGGCGTTTTGTTCGACGGCAGCGGCGATGCGGTACAAAGTCTCTTCGTCAAAGCCGCTGTCGGGAACGCAATAGACGGCGGCAACTTGCGGCCTGCCTTCGGTCAACGTGCCGGTTTTGTCTAACACGACGACATCGATGTGG
Source organism: Eikenella sp. NML03-A-027 (assembly GCF_001648395.1). Classification (NCBI taxonomy): domain Bacteria; kingdom Pseudomonadati; phylum Pseudomonadota; class Betaproteobacteria; order Neisseriales; family Neisseriaceae; genus Eikenella; species Eikenella sp. NML03-A-027. The sequence goes on from NZ_LXSM01000017.1 coordinate 124,546, forward strand.
GCGGCCTCTTCCATTGCCGCCGCGTCTTTGAACCAAATGCCGTGTTTCACCGCCTTGCCCATGCCGACCATAATCGCGGCGGGCGTGGCCAGACCGAGCGCGCACGGGCAGGCAATCACCAGAACGGCAACGGCATGCATCAGCGCAACCGTCCAATCGCCTTTAACCAGCCAAGTGGCCATAAAAGTCAAAAGCGCAATGCTCACGACGGCTGGTACGAACACCGCCGCTACCTTGTCCGCCACACGCGCAATCGGTGCCTTGCTGCCTTGCGCTTCGGATAGCGCGTTCATCATGTCGCCGAGCAGGGTTTGGCTGCCGAGCTGCGTGGCGCGATAAACCACGCTGCCTTCGGTCATCAGCGCGCCCGCCAACACTTTGCCGCCCGCCTTTTTCTCTTCGGGATTGGATTCGCCGGTGAGATGGCTCTCGTCCGCCCACCCGCTGCCGCTTTCGATAATGCCGTCGGCGGCGATGCGTTCGCCGTGGTTGGCGCGGATAAAGTCGCCGATTTGCACTTGGTCGATGGGTAGCTGCCGCCATTCGCCATTGTGTCGTACGTTGACTTGAGTCGGCGTGAGTTTCAGCAGCAAACCCAAGCTGTTCAGACTGGATTTTTTGGTGCGGTGTTCCAAAAATTTGCCCAGCGACACAAACCCAATCACCATCACGCCTGCTTCAAAATACACATGTGCCATGCCGTGCGCCGCATGCGGGTTGAAAAACAGCATATAAACAGAATACAGGTAAATCGACACCGTGCCGATGGTAACGAGCACGTCCATATTCGCCAGCCCGCCTTTAATACTCGCCCACGCGCTTTTGTAAAACGGGATTGCCAGCCAAAGCTGTACCACGCTCGCCAGCGCGAACTGCCATACCGGCGGCAGCATCCAATCGTGCTGTCCAACCATCATCCCCGCCATGCCGATGAGGAACGGAATATTAATCGCCAGCAAAAGCCACAGCCGCCAGCTGATATGCGGTTCCGCCTCCGGCGGTGGCAGCGCATCGGTTTTTTCTTTCGCCGAAAAACCGGTTTTTTCGATAATGGCGGCAATGTCTTGCGCCGATACCTTGTCTGCATCAAACACCACCTGCGCTTCTTCGTTGGCGAAATTCACCCCCGCTTCGGCAACAAAGTCTTTTTTGTTCAATACTTTTTCAATGCGCGAAGCACAGGCTTGGCAGGTCATGCCTTCGATTCGGAAACGGACTTTTTGCTGCATGGTTCGTCCTCCTGGATGTGGTTGGGCTACCTGAAAAAAGCGGATCGGGGTTTTCAGGTAGCCTTTGGGGTGTTGCAGTCGATTCGTTGCGATTCGGTTTACAAAGCCGCATCAAACCCGCCGTCTTCCACCGCTTCTATCAGCGCGGCGGGGTTGGTTTGGGCGGGGTCGAATTCCACGACGGCGTTTTTATGTTCCAGGCTTACTGCGGCCTTGGCCACGCCGTTTACGCCTTCGAGAATGCGGGTAACGCTTTTCACGCAGCCGCCACAGGTCATGCCGCAGATGTTTAATGTGATGGTTTGCATAGGGTTTCCTTTCTGTTGGAGTAAGGCTGAAGTTTTAAAGCCCGTTGCAGCTAAAACTTTCAGGTAGCCTTAATGATGGGTCTGCTCTTGCTTTTCCGCTAAGTGCCGCCACTATAAAGCTTCACCCGAAGTAAAGGTCAAGCATCATGATGAACATCAGCCAGGCCGCGGCCGAGAGCGGCCTTTCCGCCAAGCAAATCCGCGACTACGAAAAGCACGGCCTGCTCGCCCCGGCCGAGCGCAGCGAAGCGGGTTACCGCCGCTACGGCCAGGCCGACCTTGCCCGGCTGCGCTTTATCCGCCATGCGCGGGAAGTGGGCTTTTCGCTGTCGCAGATCGGGCAGCTTTTGAGCCTGCAACATAACCCGCAGCGCACCAGCCGCGAAGTGAAAACGCTCACCGCGCGGCATATCGCCGAGCTGGAAGCCAAAATCCAACGCCTGCAGGGCATGGTGGCCGAACTGCAACGCTGGCACGATGCCTGCGCGGGAAACGATTGCCCGGATTGCGCGATTTTGGCCGGACTGGAGGAGCGTTAGGCGGTATTGGCGGAATGGAAACAGGCTACCTGAAAAGTTTCAGGTAGCCTTCATTTTGGGATCAATTGGCCATAACAGAAATTCAAGCATATTGCTCCATCAGTTCTATAATTTCTTTAAAGCCATCTATGTCAGATAGATAATGTTTGGCAAATTCTAATAACTCCATACCGCTGTTGCCGTTTTTGTAATGTATATCCCCACCGTTTTCTAGCATCTTTTTCAATATATCCAGCCTATGCGGCATAGCGCCCATCATGCCCAAGGGAATCACCTTGTCCTGGTTAGGGATGTTGGGATTGGCGCCTGCTTCCAACAAGGCTAGGGCGGCATCGCCGTTCTCGGCTCGCATGGCGTAATGCAGCGGGGTCATGCCGTAGCAGTCTTGGGCGTTTACCTCTACGCCTTTGTCTAAATAGAAGATGACAGTGGGAAGAGGAGCTGGTTTATGAGCATTCATATTAATCCTATGTAAATAATTCCATTTTTCAGGATCAGTAATATAAAGTGGATCAAATTCCCCTGTAGCACTCATTTCTTTTAAAAAAGCTATGTTGCCTTCTCGGTTTGCACGGGCTATCTGCATCCCAATATCGTTTTCATACGGATCTGTCATCATTTTTTTCCTGCCCTCAAAAAGGTCTCATCTTGCCTTAAATTATATAACGCAGTTATTTCTAATATTTATATTCTATGATGGCTACCTGAAAACGCAGCGCAGTGAAGTTTCTGCGAAGCTAAAATCTTCAGGTAGCCTATTTTACTATTTAGCTGCTGCTTCGGCTGCTTCGGGTTGGGTGCCTGCTTCCTGCCAACCGCTGCCGATGGCTTTGTAGAAGTTGAGCAGGTTGAGGCCGGAGGCGAGTTGGTTGTCGAGCAGGTTTTGGCTGAAGCCGTGGGCGCTGAGCTGGGATTGCAGGGCGGTGTCGAGGGTTTTGCGGCCGTAGCGGAAGAGTTGGCGGTCGTTGCGTACTTGCTGCTTCGCGGTGCGTTCGGCCTGCTGCAATTCTTGCTGCTGGGCGTTGAGGGCGTGTTGGGCCTGGTAGGCGTTGTCTACGTCGGCGAGGGCTTGCAGCAGGGTTTGGTCGTATTGCAGCAGGGCGGTTTGCAGGCGGGCGTCGGCGGCTTGGATGTTGGCGCGGATGCGGCCGGCGGTGAAGAGGGGGAGTTGTACGCCGATGCTGAAGAGGCCGCCGTTGCCGCTGCGGGCTCGGTTGAAGGGGGCGAGGTCGCTGTTGAGCTCGATGCGGCCGGTTTGCCAGAGGAATTGGATGTCGAAGCGGGGGAGGAGGTCGGCTTTGGCGCTGGCGAGCTGGGCGCTGCGGGCTTGGATTTCGGCGGCGCGGGCGCGCAGGTCGGGGCGTTGGTTGAGGAGGCTGCCGGGTCGGATGCCTTGCGGCGGGCTGGGCAGGTGTTGCAGCAGGGCGGCTTGGCGCATGGCGTTGCTGTCGAGGCGGAAGGTTTGCGGGGTTTGGCCGATAAGTACGGCGATGCTGCGCTGCTGGGCGTCGAATTGGGCTTGGAGGGTGCTTTGGCGGGCTTGCAGGGCTTGGATTTGGGCGGCAATGGCGGTGGTATCGTGGGCGGTGGCGTGGCCGGCGTTGAAGCGGCCGGCTGCGTAGCGTGCCAGTTCGTGCAGGGTGGCGAGCTGTTGGGAAACGAGGGTTTGCTGCTGCTGGATGTGGGCGGCGCGCAGGTAGTGTTCGGCGATTTGGGCGGAGACAAGCAGGCGGCTGCCGTGGAGTTGCTCTTGGCTGCCGAGGGCGGCGGCGCGGGCGGCATCGGCATCGCTGCGTTTTTGGCCGAAGATGTCGGGCTCCCAGGCGGCGCGGAAGCTGGCGGAGGTGAGGTTGCCGCCGTTGCCGAGGTAGGGGTCGCGGCGGTGGTTGCGGTAGCCTTTGGCATCGACGGCGAGGCCGGCTCTGGGGAGGAGGTCGGCTTCGGCCAGGCGGGAGGTGGCGCGGGCTTCTTCGAGCCGGCTGCGGGCGATGGCGATGCTGTGGTTGTGTTGTAGGCCTTGTTCGATGAGGAGGCCAAGCTGGGGGTCGGGCCATTGCTGCCACCAGCGGGCCAGGTTGGGTGCGGAATCGGCCTGGCCGGTGTGTTGGAAGTTTTCAGGTAGCGTGATGTTGGATTGGCGGTCGATTTGGGTAGTGGTGCAGGCGGTGAGGAGGAGGGCTAGAGCAATCGGGAGGAGTTTGGTGGCGGGCATGGTGGGTTTCCTTGGTGTGGGACTACCTGAAAATGTACAGGTGGTTTTTCAGGTAGCCTTTCGGCTAGGTGGCGGGCATGATTCTTGGGCAGTCTGCCGTTTGGGCTACCTGAAAACCCGTCTTCTTTTTTCAGGTAGCCTTTTTTAATTCTGCTGCGCCAGCATCCGGCGGAAGCGGATTACGGCGATGGCGGTGAAGAGGATGCCGGACACGGCGGTGATGGCTACGCGGTGACGGATCACACTCCAGCCGGCGCCCCGGAAAATGATGTCTTTGGAGAGGGCGGTGAATTGGGTCATGGGCGAGAGCTCGGAAAGGCTGCGCAGCCAGGGCGGCAGGTTTTCGATGGGCGAGGTGCTGCCGGAGAGCAGGAATACGGCGATATACACGATGATGCACAGCAGGCTGAACTGCGGCATGGTGGGCGCCTGGGTGGCGAGCAGCACGCCGAGCCCGGCCATGGCAAACAGATACACGGCCTCGCAGAACACGAACAGTGCCAACGATCCGTTAATCGGCACGCCCACGGCACGGTGTACCACCAAGAGCAGCGAGAGCAGGGAGGAAACCAGGATAATCAGGCCGTTGGCTAGGATTTTGGCCATCACGATTTCGTTCGCATCCACCGGCATCACCAACAAATGCTCAATCGTGCCATGTTCGCGCTCGCGGATCACTGCCGCGCCCACCAGCAGGATGGTGAGCAGGGTGGCGTTGCCCACCAGTTGGTTGAGCGGCATAAACCATTCGCTGCGCAGGTTTTCGTTGAACAGCACGTTCACCACCGGCTCGAAGGGCGCGGCGTTGCCGTGCCGCCCCAGATAGGCCGCCGTTTCGCGGTTCACGATTTGGCCGATGTACACCGAGCCCACGCCGGCCTGCGACATGGCTGTGGCGTCCACCAATAATTGCAGCTCGGGGCGTTTGCCGGCCAGGAGGTCGGCGGTGTAGTTGGGCGGGATAACCAGCACGAAGCTGTATTCGCCCAAATCCATGGCGCGGTCGATGCGGCTGCCGTCGATGTCGTCCACCTGCTTGAACTGCGGGGCGATCATGGCGTCGCGGATGCGGTAGGTGAGCGCGCTGCGGTCTTGGTCATAGACGGCCAGCGCGGCGTTTTTCACTTCGGTGGTTACGTTTTGCGACACGGAATACACGGAAAAGGTGAACATGAACACCAACAGCGCAAATAGCGCGTAATCGGTGAAGAAGCTGCGGATTTCCTTACCGCCCAGATACCAAACGTTGCTTATCCATTGGTGCATATCATTTCTCCTGCTTTTTCAAAAGCAGCCCGGCAGCGAGCCAATAGGCGGCGAAAAACAGCAACAGCGTGCCGCACAGCGTGTCCACATCGCGCCAGCCCAAGCCTTTGGTGATAACGCCCAGGCTGACGGTTTGAAACCAGCTGGTGGGGCTGAAGATGCCGACCCACTTGCCCGCACCACTGAGTGTGGCGGCGGGATAGAGCATGCCGGAAAAATTCAGCGCGGGAATCATGGCCAGAATGGCCGCCGCGAAAATGGCTGCTACCTGCGTGCGCACGAAGGTGGACACCAGCAGCCCGAAGCCGGTGGAGGCGAACACGAAGCACAGCACGCCCGCCGTGAGCGCGATAAACGAGCCTTTCAGCGGCACGCCCAGCCCGAACACCACCACGCCGAGCAGGATCAGGTAGCTCAAGAACGAAAGTAGCACATAGGGCAGCTGCTTGCCGAAAAGGTACTGGAAGGTGGAAGCGGGCGAACTGTAGAGGTTCATGATGGAGCCGATTTCTTTTTCGCGCACCACGGACAGGGCGGTGAGCATGGCGGGAATCATCATCAGCGAAAGCATTAAAAAGCCGGGCGTGAGCGCGTTGATGCTTTTGAAGGTGGGGTTGTAGATGAAGCGGGTTTGCAGGCCGCTGCCGGTGTTGATGCGAATGCCGCGTTCGCGGTAGAGCTCGGCCATATAGCGGCTGAGGATGCCTTGGGCATAGCCGTGGAGGTTTTCGCCCACAAACGGCCACGAGCCGTCGAAATAGAAAGCCAGCTGCGGGCGGCGGCCGAGGGCGAGGTCTTTGCCGAAGCCAGGCGGGATTTCAATCACCATACGCGCGCTGCCGTCGGTGAGCACGGCGTTGATGTCGTTGCGGGCGGCGAGGCTGGCTCTTTGGCGGAAATAGGACGAGCCGTCGAACTCCTGCGTTAGCTCGCGGCTGTATCGGCTTTGGTTTTGGTCGAGCACGGCGAAGTCCATTTCGTTTACGTCAAACGATACGCCGAGGCTACCTGAAATCAGATACACCAAGGGGCCCAGCAGGGCAAACATCAGGCGGATGCGGTCGCGCAGCAGCTCTTTGCCTTCGCGGCGGGCGAAGGTGAATACGGTGGAAAGCCAATAGAGCAGGCCGGATGGGGCGGCATGGTTTTCAGGTAGCCCTTGGGTTTCAGGTAGCCTGTCTTGGGCAGATTCTGTAGCAGAGTTTTTGCTTTGTGAAAGCCCACTTTGTGCGCTTTCAGGTAGCCTTTCTGCCGCTTCGTCTTGCTCCAAATAACGGATAAACGCTTCTTCCAGCGAATCGGCGTGTTGGCGGCGGCGCAGTTCTTCCGGTTCGCCCACGGCCAACACGCGGCCGCGGTGCATCAGCGAGATGCGGTCGCAGCGGGCGGCTTCGTTCATGAAGTGGGTGGAGACGAAAATGGTTACGCGCTCTTCCCGCGCCATGCGGAACAGATATTGCCAAAACATATCGCGCGCGGCAGGGTCGACGCCGGAAGTGGGTTCGTCCAAAATCAGTACCTGCGGGCGGTGCAGGCAGGCGGCGGCCAGCTGCAGGCGCTGGCGCACGCCCAAGGGCAGGGCGGCGGGGGTAGCGTCGGCCAGGTCGGCCAGCTCGAATTGCCGCAGCACGGCTTCGATGGCGGCATTGCTCTTTTCGCCCAGCCGGTACAGCCTTGCGTGCAGCACCAGGTTTTGCCGCACGCTCAGCTCTTCATACAGCGAAAACGCCTGCGACATATAGCCCACGCGCTGGCGCACGGCGGTGCTGCCTGCGTCTATCGGCTCGCCCAAGAGCGTGGCCTCGCCTTCGCTGGCGTCCAAGAGGCCGGTGAGCATTTTCATGGTGGTGCTTTTTCCGCAGCCGTTGGAGCCGAGGAAGCCGAAAATTTCGCCTTGGCGGATGCGGAAGCTCACTTGGTTTACCGCCGTGAAATTGCCGAAGCGTTTGCTGAGGTTGTGCGCCTCCATCGCGGGCGGCAGGGAATCGTCGGGGATGAAGGGCGGCAGTTGGGAATCGTCCCAATGGGTTTGCTTGCCTTCGGGCAGCATTTTGATGTAGGCCTGCTCCAGCGTGGCGCAGCCGCTTTGCGCGAGGATTTCCTGCGTGCGGCCGTGGGCGAGGATTCGGCCGTCGTCCATGGCCAGCAGCTGCTCGAACTGCTCGGCTTCGTCGATGTAGGCGGTGGCCACCAGCACGGTCATGCCGGGATTTTCGGCGCGCAATTCGCGCACCAATGTCCAGAATTGGCGGCGGGAAAGCGGGTCGACGCCGGTGGTGGGTTCGTCCAGAATCAGCAGGTCGGGGTTGTGCACCAGGGCGCAGCACAGGCTGAGTTTCTGCTTCATGCCGCCGGAGAGTTTGCCGGCGGCGCGGCCGGCAAAAGGTGCCAGGCCGGTGGACTGCATCAGGCGCTCGATGTGCTGCTTGCGCTGGTGTTTGTTCAGGCCGAACAGGCGGGCGTGGAAATCGATGTTTTCATACACCGAAAGCGTGGGGTAGAGGTTTTTGCCCAAGCCTTGCGGCATAAAGGCAATGCGCGGCAGCAGCGATTCGCGTTCGGCCTTGTGCGCCACATTGTGCCCGAGCACGCGCACTTCGCCGCTTTGGAGCGTGCGCACGCCGGCAATCAGCGAGAGCAGGGTGGATTTGCCCACGCCGTCGGGGCCGATCAAGCCGACGGTGGCGCTGCGCCCGATGGCGATCGACACGCCGCGCAAGGCCTGCACTTTGCCGTAGGCGTGCGAGAGTTGGCTGATTTCGATGGCATTCGGCATAGCTGTATCCTACTGCGGCAGGCGGGTTTGCAAATTGGCCGGCCAGGCGAGCTTGGAGTCGGTGCGCACGAAGCCGGTGGCCGTCATGCCGCCTTTCAGGTAGCCCTGATATTTGGCCGCCACGTCGGCGGGAATCTGCAATTTCACCCGAAACATCAGCTTGGTGCGCTCTTCGGCGGTTTCCACAAATTTGGGCGTGAACTGCGCCTCTGAGGCGATATAGGTAACTTTGGCGGGGAACACCGCGTCCAGCCCGTCCATCTTAATCCGCGCCTCGCTGCCCAGCGGGATTTGGTTTACCGTGGGTGCGGGCAGGAACAGGCTGATGCTCGCGTCGTTCAGGTTCAACAGGCTCACCACTTTGCCGCCCGCGGGCAGCACGTTGCCCGGCTCGGCCAGCCGGTATTCCACCCGCCCGGCCTGCGGCGCGCGCACCGACAAATCGCCGATAACGGAAGACACCTGCGCCATTTTCGCCCGCGCCTGACCCACGCCGGCCTGCGCCTCGTTGCGCGCCGCTTCTGCCGCCTGCACCGCTGCCCGCGCCGCATCGCGCTGCGCCAAGCGGGTGTTGAGTTCGGCCTGCGAGATTAAATTGTCGCGGAACAGCTGGCGGGCGTTGTCTGCCTCCATCTGCGCGGTTCGCAGTTGCTGGCGTTGCGCCTCGATTTGCGCCTGTGCGCGGCGCACCGTCTGCTCCAGTTGCGCCTTGCCCGCCTGCGCTTCGGAAAGCTGCGCCTCGGCGGTTTGCGAAGAAATCCGTGCCAACACCGTGCCCGCTTCCACAAACTGCCCTTCGCTCACCGTTATTTCCTCTACCCGCCCGGCATACAGGCTGGCCACATCCATGCGGGCAAACTCCAGCCGCCCGTTGGCATGCGCGATGCCCGCCAGAGGATCGGGTGCGGCATATTGGTGGAACGCAAAAAAGCCAATGCCGACAAGTGCAGCAAGCGGCAGCAGGAGAAGCAGGGATTTGGGCAGGCGTTTCATCACGAATACCTCGCAAATAAGAATGATTTAAGTGTAAGTCTACGGCACAGGGCTGCATACCATTAAAAAACAATTCCGCGTATTATTAAGCATACGAAATCAGTAAAAAAGTTGCTTAAGCATACGTAAAACCGCAAAATGCCTTGGCCGAGACCCAAAATGGAAGCGCAAACATGAGCGAAAACGAAAGCTATACCGACCCCCGCATCATCAAAACCCACCGCGCCATCCGCGAAGCCTTTGTGGATTTGCTGCACGAAAAACCCTTCGCCCAAATTGCGGTGCAAGATATTCTTGAACGCGCTCCGGTAAACCGCTCTACTTTCTACAAATACTACTCCGGCAAAAGCGATTTGGCCGGCAAGATGATTGCCGACTTCAAAGCCGAATACAGCCGATACATCCTCACCCGTTTCCAAGCAGGCAGTTTTGATGTGTTCCTCAATATGATGCCCGAAGCCTCCGACTGGGTACACAGTCGCCGCCGCCTGATTCTTGCCCTGTGGAAAGTGGATACCCGCCGCCACCACCTCTACCGCGATATGCACAAGCTGATTAAGCAGCAATTCCTCCACTTCGCCCATACCCTGCCCAACGTTTCCCCCGGCAAAGATTGGGACTACCAAGCCGACATGCTTGCCACCCTCATTCTCGGCAGCATGAACTACTTTTTCAGCCGCGACCTGCCACTGCACCTGCCCGAAGTCCGCCAAGCCTGGACGGAAATGAGCCAACTGCTGCTGCCGTGAGGCGGAACGAAATACAGGGTTTGATGCTTGCTCGTCATAATGCCAAAGGCTACCTGAATCCTGTTTCAGGTAGCCTTTTCAGCATGAGTAGGGTGTGTGCCAGGGCACGCACGTTGTTGCACTCATTATTCCAAACTGCGTGCATTTCGCACGCCCCCGATACGCCCTGCAAAGGGTAGGCTACCTGAAGCTTATAGGAGCAGCTTACCCATGCCCGCTGCAATACAAAGGCTACCTGAAAGCATAGCGACGCAGAGTTTCTGCGCAGCTAAACCTTTCAGGTAGCCTTAATTTATGCTTTCCAGCAGTCGATACCGCTTAACGCAAGGGGCGGATGCCTACGGCGTCGCGCACTTGGTCGAGCAGTTCGCGGGCTTGTTTGCGGGCTTTGGCAGCGCCGGCCTGCAGGATGTCTTCGATTTGCGCTGGTTGGGCGGTGAGCTCGTGGAAGCGTTCGCGTTTGGGGGCGAGCTCTTCGTTCAGTTTGGCGCCGAGCAGTTTTTTGGCTTCGCCCCAGGCTAGGCCGTCGGCGAGCATTTGGGTGAATTCGGCGGTTTCGGCGGGGGTGGCGAAGGCTTTGTAGATGTCGAATAGCGGGCTCTCGTTGGGGGTTTTCGGCTCGCCGGGCTCTTTGAGGTTGGTGATGATTTTGTTCACGGCTTTTTGCAGCTTTTTCTCGCTTTCAAACAGCGGGATGGTGTTGCCGTAGCTTTTGCTCATTTTGCGCCCGTCGAGGCCGACCAAGAGTTCAACGTTGTCGTCCACTTTGGCTTCGGGCAGCACAAACAGCTCTTTGAAGCGGTGGTTGAAACGCTGGGCGATGTCGCGGGTCATTTCCACGTGCTGGATTTGGTCGCGGCCTACCGGCACTTCGTGGGCGTTGAACATGAGGATGTCGGCGCTCATGAGGATGGGGTAGCTGTAGAGGCCCATTTCCACGCCGTGGTCTTGGTCGGTTTGGCCGGCATCGAGGTTGGCCTGCACGGCGGCTTTGTAGGCATGGGCGCGGTTCATCAGGCCTTTGGCGGTGATGCAGGTGAGTATCCAGTTGAGCTCGGGTACTTCGGGGATGTCGCTTTGGCGGTAAAACGTGGTGCGCTCGGGGTCAAGGCCGCAGGCGAGCCAGGTGGCGGCCACGGCCTGGGTGGAGGCGTGGATGACTTCGGGGTCGTGGCATTTGATGATGCCGTGGTAGTCGGCCAAAAAGAGGAAGGATTCGGCGGAGGGGTCGGCTGCGGCGGCAATGGCGGGGCGGATGGCGCCGACGTAGTTGCCTAAATGCGGGATGCCGGTGGTGGTTACGCCGGTGAGGACTCGTTTTTTCATGGATGGCTTTCTTTGGTTTGGCGGGAATAGGAGGCGGCGCTGGGGCTACCTGAAAAATGGCAGATTATAGTGCAAGGGCGGGAAGCGGGAAAATTTCAGGTAGCCTCTTTATGTTTGGATAAAGGCTACCTGAAAGCGTGAGCTTTAACGCAGTAAAAACCCAGCGGAGTTTCTGTGCAGCTAAAGTTTCAGGTAGCCTTTGCTGGTGTCATCAATAATTATCCAACTCAATCGATGCGGCCAAGAGCGAGAGCCTGGCCATCACGCCGTATACATACAGGCGGTTGCTGGCACAGTCGCAGGTTTGGCTGCGGTCGGGCAGGCCGAGGGTTTGCCATTGTTCGAACACGCGCTTGCTGCCGGCGAGGAATTCCGGGTCGTCGCCGCTGCTGTCGGTTTGCGGCATGTTGCGGCTGAGCGGCACGAAGCGCATGCCGCTGGCGTTGAGGTTTTCGTCGGCGCCGCGCCCTTCGTGCACGCGGAAGAAGCCGCCCACCACGAAGCGGTCGATCATATACACCACCGGTTCGGCCACGGCGCCGTTGAGGGTTTCGTAGGTGTAGATGCCTTCCTGCACAATCACTTCGGTTACGGCCAGGCCTTCTTTCACGGTGGCCATTTTGTTGCGGTTTTTGCGGTTGAGCGCGCGCACTTCGTCGGCGGATTTCACGCTCATCACGCCCATGCCGTAGGTGCCGGCGTCGGCCTTAACGATAACAAAGGGTTTGTCGGTGATGCCTTTTTCGTCGTATTTGGCCTGGATTTTAGCCAGCACGCGTTCTACGGCGGCAGCCAGGGCGTCTTCGCCTTCGCGTTCGTGGAAGTTGAGGCCGGACACTTTTTCGAAATAAGGATTAATCTGCCATGGGTCGATGCCGATGAGCTCGGCAAATTCGGCGGCCACTTGGTTGTAGGCTGCGAAGTGGGCGGTTTTGCGGCGGGTGGTCCAACCGCCGTGCAGGGGCGGCAGCATGGTGTGGTGGATGCCCTGCAGAATTTTGGGCACGCCACCGGAGAGGTCGTTGTTCAACAACACGAGGCAGGGCGAGAAGCCGTCGGCCAGGTGGACACGCTCGCGGGTACGCAGCAGGGGCTCGAGCAAAATGGCGTGCCCCAGCGCGGTTTTGAATTCGGACGGCTCGGTAATTTCGGGGTTCAAGCTGCCCAGGCGCACGGCAAAACCGGCCTGTTGCAGGATATTGCTCAGGGCATATACGTTTTCCAAGTAAAACGTGTTGCGCGTGTGATTTTCCGGCACGATCAGCACGGATTTGGCTGTTTCGCAATAACGTTCCACCGCGTCGGTGGCAGCGGCAGCGGCCAGCGGACTGAATTGGGGATTCAGGTTGTTGAAGCCGCCAGGAAAGAGGTTCATGTCGATGCTGGCCATTTTGTAGCCGCTGTTGCGGATGTCGACAGAGCCGTAAAACGGCGGCTTGTGCTGTTTCCACTGGCTGCGGAACCAGGCTTCGATTTCGGCTTGCTTTTGCAGGATGAGTGTTTCAAAATCCAGCAAATATTGCGCGTATTGCGGGGAAATAACCGGAATACCCATGCTGATCTCCTTTCAAACGGCGTGTGCAGGTGGCAGGTATTATACTCCAAGCCCGTGCTGCCACAGTGAATTTCCCGACATACCATCAGGCTATCTTACTCCATTCTATAATCTATGCTCGACAACATCCTCCCTTTCGCCCACCGCCTGCTCGCCCAAGCCACGCCCGAAGGCGGCATTGCCGTGGACGCCACCGCCGGCAACGGCCACGACACACTGTTTTTAGCACAATGCGTGGGCAGTGGCGGCCGCGTGTATGCCTTCGATATCCAGACGCAGGCCTTGGCCGCCACGCAAACACGCCTGCAGGAAGACGGCGCTGCGCGGCAGGTGCGCCTGATTGCCGAGAGCCACGCCGATTTGGCGCAATATGTAAACGAACCTGTGCACAGCATCGTGTTCAACTGCGGCTACTTGCCCGGCGGCAATAAAGCGCTCACCACCGAAACCGGCAGCACCCTTTCCGCTCTGGCACAAGCCGTGCACATTTTGCGCCCCGGCGGGCTGTTGGCTGTGGTGCTTTATCCCGGCCATGCAGCGGGCGAGCTCGAAGCCCAGGCCGTATCCGAATGGGCGGCGGCCCTGCCGCAGCAGCAGTTTGCCGTGCTGCACTACGGCTTCATCAACCGCCGCAACCGCCCGCCTTATTTGCTAGCGATTGAAAAGCACAACACATCTACCAACCCAAAGGCTACCTGAAACCGATGGCTAAAAAGCGCAAACCGAGTATTTCCGCCTTACCGCCTGCCCTGTTTCCCTACATCCAACAGGCCAACGACGACACCTTACTGCTCTTCACCGGCATGATACTGATGATCATTACCCGCTACGTGCCTTTCGGTAACGCAAACTGGCTGGGCGTGAAGCTGAATTTTGGTGGTGCTGTATGTGCTGGTGGGCATGTTCTGCCTGAAAAGCCCGCCGCGATCCACCAAATGGTGGATCGGCTACGCCCTCTCCACCGGCTGCCTCTGCACCATTTATTGACTGGCTACGTATAAGCCGATGTTTTGAGTTTGGCGGTTTGAACAAATAAAGGCAGCCTGAAAAGCCGTTATGTGCTTTTCAGGCTGCCTTATACATTCTTTTCTTTTTGCGGTTTACGGTTTGCTCCAGAATTTGTCCTCTTCCGCCTGACGTTCGGAGAAAGTCCACACTTCCTGTATTTTCCCGTTTTCTATTCTGAATAAATCGATACCTGGATTGTTTAGCTTTTCGGCTCCTTTTTCGGCTAGGGAGACAACGCTTGCGGCGACAAAGCAGCCGTTGCCTGCAAACCAGTTCGTCACCACGCGGAATGTTCCGTTGCTTCTTTCCGAAAATTCGGCCAAGCGTCTGCCCAATGCCTGTTTTCCCGCAACATCGCCCGAAAGCGGGCTTTCGCCGCCCATATGCCACACGATATTGTCGGCCAAGGTTCCGAATACGGCATCGAAATCGCCTTTTGCCAAGGCTTCCGTATAAGTTTTAAATACTTCCGCTGATTCGTTTTTCATGAAAACGCTCCTTCTTTAACGAGGTTGGTAATTTCGGTTTTTCCGAAAACCATTATACGCCCGATAATCCGGTTTGAATGTGCAGGGCGGTTTTTTCGGCACGTCCGGAAATTTTCGGGCTGCTTGAAAAATGCCCCCGCCCGTTTTCAAAGCACCGCCACGCCCTCATCGCCCAAAAACTCCACCGGCTCGAACAGCGGCAACAACCGTAGGTCAGATTCTTGAATCCGACACTCCACCCAAAGGCTACCTGAAAAACCGAGTACTTGCGGCTTTCAGGTAGCCTCCGGGCTTCCGGTAACACCATCAAGACAAACAAAACGCTTGCGGAATCATGCTCCGCAAGCGTTTTGTTGTTGGAGGGCGCGGGCTGGGGGCTACCTGAAAGTGTCGGCGCCAAACCGACAGCTACAGCTTGTGGCACAAATCGCCGATGGCGAAGCCCTGCCAATCTGGGTCGATATTTCGGCTGAAGGCGATGGCTTTGAAGAGCTCGCCCATTTCCTGCGGGGCAAGGAGGGTTTGGCAGGCGGCGGTGCGGATGTAGGCTTCGCTTTCGGGTTCGCCTTGGGCGGCAAGCAGGTCGGTGAGGCCGAGGTTGAGCAGGAAGGCGGCCTGGGTGGTGTAGCCGATGAGGTCGAGCCCGGCTTGGCAGGCATCTTCGGCGATAGCGGTGAAGTTGATGTGGCAGGTGAGGTCGGTGAGGCCGATGTGTTCGAAGGGGTTGTGCACGGCGTGGTGGCGGTAGTGGCCGATGAGAGTGCCGCCGCTGCGCCAGGGGGGTGTAATACTGGGCGACGTCGAAGCCGTAGTCGATAAAGAGCAGGGCGCCGCGTGTGAGGCGTTGGGCGAGGGTGCGGATAAAGGCTTGCTGGCGCAGGTGCAGTTCACTGGTGTAGCCGTCAATGGCGGGCAGCAGCTCTTGGGCGGAGAGTAGGAGTTTTTCGGGTAGGGGCGCTTTGCCATTGGAATTGTTGGTTTGCATCCAGCCCCACACCCATCAGTTGCCATTGGCCGCTTTGATAACGCACGATGTCCAGGGCATAGTATCGAGCACTTCGTTGCCGATAACGAGGCTGTCGAATTCTACGGGCAGTTCGGTGAGCCATGTGATTTGGTGCTGATGTTGTATCAGGCCACACAGTGCTTGTGAGGCGCCGAGGGCTTTGGGGCCGGGGCAGACATATAGAGCTGTTCATAGAGCAATTATGCGAATAATCTGGAAAACGTGCGCAATTATAAAGGCTTGCTGCTGGGAGGCAAAATTTGGGTTGCGTGGAAAACGACAGGCATGATGATTGAGACTAACTATCTTATGTAAAAACAGTTTGTTAATCGTGGATTTTTACGGTGTTTGTAATTGACCGATGCCGCTGCTTTGCCGTATAGTGTCGCTTCGTGGGGAATTGTGGGGCAAAGTGCCTTTTCAGTTCCAAAAATCAATCGAAGGTGGGAAAAAGTGTTTGGCGGCGTACATGAATTGAGCATCGACAGCAAGGGGCGCTTGGCGATTCCGGCCAAGTTCCGCGACTTGCTCGCGCGCCACTACACGCCGTCTTTGGTGGTTACTGTAGAAGCACGTACGCATCTGGTGATGTATCCGGAAGCGGAGTGGCAGAAAACGGCGGAAAATTTGCAGGCGATGAATGTGTCGGGCAATCCGGTTGCCAGAATGTTCCGTGATTTGATGCTGAACCACGCCGAAACGCTGGATTTGGATGCTTCAGGCAGAATTTTACTGCCACCGAGCCTGCGCCGCCGCGTGCAGTTTGATAAAGAAGTAACGCTGGTGGGTCGTGCCGACCGGCTAGAGTTGTGGAACCGCGAACGTTGGGAAGCCAATATGAACGCAGTGCTGGATATGGATCCGGATGAATTGGCCGAACAGCTCGATAAAGCTGGGTTCCGCCTATGAGCGCGCAGGAATTGGCGCACGTTACCGTGCTTTTACACGAGGCGGTGGATGCTTTGGCAGTAAGGCCGGACGGCGTGTATGTGGATGGCACTTTCGGCCGCGGCGGGCATTCCCGCCTAATTCTGTCGAAGCTGGGCGCAGACGGCCGGCTGGTGGTGTTTGATAAAGACCCGCAGGCCATTGCCGTGGCACGGCAGCTGGCGGAAGCCGACAAACGCGTACAAGTGGTGCACGGCGGGTTTTCCGGCTTTCAGGTAGCCTTAAAAGAATTGGGTATTGAAGAGGTGGACGGTGCGCTGTTTGATTTAGGTGTGTCTTCGCCGCAGATCGACGATGCCGAACGCGGCTTCAGCTTTCGCTACGATGCGCTGCTGGATATGCGGATGGATACCACGCGCGGACAAACCGCCGCGCAATGGCTGGCCGAGGCTGGCGAAGAAGAGATTCGCGAGGTAATTAGAGATTATGGTGAAGAGCGGTTTAACAGCCAGATTGCGCGCGCCATTGTGCAGCAGCGGCAAGAGCGCCCCATCCTTACAACCGGCCAGCTGGCGCAGTTGGCGGCACAAGCCGTCCGTACTCGCGAACGCGGCCAAGACCCGGCGACGCGGACGTTTCAAGCCATTCGGATTTTCATCAACCGTGAGCTTGAAGAAATAAGCGCAGTGCTGCCGCAGGCTGCAGGCTACCTGAAAATCGGCGGGCGTTTGGCCGTGATTGCTTTCCATTCGTTGGAAGACCGAATAGTGAAACTGTTTATCCGCCGCCACAGCCGCCCGGTGCCGCTGCCCAAGTGGGTGATGGTGCGCGAAAGCGAACGCCCCGAGCCGCCCTTGCGGGAAATTGGCAAGGCACAGCGGGCTTCGGCAGCCGAAACCGCGGCCAATCCGCGTGCACGCTCCGCTGTGTTGCGCGTGGCCGAGCGGACGGCGGGAAAGTTTGTAGATGAATAAGCTGAATATCATGCTGTTTGTGTTGGTGGTGCTCTCCGCGTTGGGCGTGGTGTCGGTGCAGGACAGCTCGCGCGAATCGTTTATTGTGCTGGAAAAAGAGCACCAGCGGCAGGCAGATTTGGAAGAAGAATACCGCCGCTTGCAGTGGCAGCAGGCCAAGTTGGCCAACCATAGTTTCATCAAAGAGGCGGCTCAGCAGCAGCAGTTGCAGCCGCCCACCATGCAGAACACCAAAATCGTGCGTTTGCAATATTAAGTAGGCAAATGAAGCTGATAAAAGTGGTTGAATAATATCAAAATAGAGCAGTTTTGCTGCCGTGTGGGCGGCAGCGTAGAGAGTAAATACTATGCTGATTAAAAGCGATTACAAGCCGCAGATGCGGCAGAAGCCAGTTAAACGGAAGAAGCCGGTGAGCACCAATGGCCGGATTGCCTTTGTTTTACTGGTTTTTGCCACAGCCTTTGCCGCAGCGGCGGGCTGGAGCGTGCATTTGCATACGGTGGAACAAGACCGCCTGCAAACCGAGGGCAACAAGCGTTTTGTGCGCACTTTGGTGCAGCAGGCCAACCGCGGCACGATTACCGATCGTAACGGCGCGGTGCTGGCCTTGAGCGCACCCACCGATTCGCTGTATGCCATCCCTTCTGCTATGGAAAAAATGCCCAGCCAGGAGCAGCTGGAACAGCTTTCCGAGATTATCGAAGTGCCGGTGGAAACCATTGCCGACCGCCTGGCGCGCACCAACAGCGATTTCGTGTTTCTGAAACGGCAGATGAGCGCGGAAACCGCTGCCAAAGTGCGTGCTTTGAAAATTGAGGGCTTGGCCTTCCAAACCGAGCCCAAACGGCAATATCCGATGGGCAATTTGTTCTCCCACGTTATCGGTTTTACCAATATCGACGGCAAGGGCCAAGAAGGTTTGGAGCTCTCGCGTGAGGACGATCTGCGTGGCCAAGATGGCGCGCGCGTGGTGCTGCGCGACAACAAAGGCAATTATGTGGATCAATTGGATTCGCCACGCAACCGCGATGCAGTGGACGGGCGCAATATGGTGCTCTCGCTGGATCAACGCATTCAATCGCTGGCGCACGACAAATTGGCGCAGGCTATTGCCTACCATCAAGCCAAAGCCGGCACTGCCGTGGTGTTGGATGCGCAAACCGGCGAAATTCTTGCTTTGGTAAACCTGCCGGATTTTGATCCGAACCAGCCCGGCGGTGCCGACATCGCCCTGCGCCGCAACCGCGCGGTAACCGATATGATCGAGCCCGGATCAGCCATGAAGCCCTTCCCGATCGCCAAAGCCTTGGATTCGGGCAAAGTAAATGAAAACATGGTGTTCAACACCAATACTTATAATATCGGTTCGGCCACTGTGCGCGATACGCACAATTACCCTTCGCTCACTCTGCGCGGCATCATGCAGAAATCTTCCAACGTGGGCGTGAGCAAACTTTCGGCCATGTTTAAGCCAGAAGAGATGTACGATTTTTATAAAGCAGTCGGTTTCGGCCGCCGCATGCACTCCGGCTTCCCCGGCGAATCGCCCGGCCTGGTGCGCGACTGGCGCAACTGGCGACCCATCGAACAGGCCACCATGTCGTTCGGTTACGGCCTACAGATGAGCCTGCTGCAACTGGCGCACAGCTACACTATTTTCACCAGCGACGGCAAACTTTTGCCGGTGAGCTTCCTACACCAGGGCGCCGCGCCTCAGGGCGAGCAGGTGATCAAGCCTGAAACTGCGCGCGCCATCCGCCGCATGATGGTGTCTGTTACCGAGCCTGGCGGCACCGGCACGCAGGGTGCCGTGCCCGGCTTCAACGTGGGCGCGAAAACCGGCACCGCGCGCAAGCTGGTGGGCGGCCGTTATGCCGACAACAAACACATGGCCACCTTCATCGGTTTCGCCCCTGCCGAGCATCCGCGCGTGATTGTGGCAGTGAACATTGATGAGCCCACTCAAAACGGCTATTACGGTGGCTTGGTGGCCGGGCCGGTATTTAAAGACATCATGGCCGGCTCGCTGAATATTCTGGGTGTAACGCCCACCAAACCCGTGCAGCAAGTAGCTGCCAAATAAATCGGTGCTTGGAGCCGACCATGTATTGCTTGAAGGACAAACAGTTTGACTTGCCCGACAACTGCACCCTGCCGCTCGATGTGGCGGCGGGGTGCATTTTGCGTATGGACAGCCGCCTGGTGCAGCCGGGCGACGTATTCGTGGCTTGCCAGGGCGAATATGCCGATGGCCGCAACTATATTCCCGCCGCGATTGCCAATGGCGCGGCGATGGTGTTTTGGGACAGCGGCGACGGTTTTGCCTGGCAGCCGGAGTGGCAAATTGCCAACCTCGGCGTGCCGCACCTGAAGCAAAACGCCGGCCTGCTGGCGGCCAAACTCTACGGCAATTTTTCAGGTAGCCTCTCCTGCTGGGGGGTAACCGGCACCAACGGCAAAACTTCGATTTCGCAATGGCTTGCCCAAGCCGCCGATTTGCTCGGCACGCCCTGCGCCATCATCGGCACGGTGGGCAACGGCTTCTGGGGGCGGCTCGAAGAAACCACCCACACCACGCCCAACCCCGTACGCGTGCAAACCCTGCTGCACCAATTCAAACAGCAGGGCGCAAAAGCCGTGGCGATGGAAGTGTCCAGCCACGGCCTCGACCAAAACCGTGTGGTCGGCACGCCCTTCTCCTCCGCCATCTTCACCAACCTCACCCGCGACCACCTCGATTACCACGGCAGCATGGCTGCCTATGGTGCTAGCAAGGCCAAACTGTTCTATTGGCAGAGCCTTCGGCACGCCATCATCAATACGGACGACGAATTCGGCCGCGATCTGGCCGCCAGGCTGCGTGCCGACCGCCCAAGCCTGAACGTGTACGGCTACGGCTTCAATGAACAAGCCGATATCCGCATCACCCGCTTTGCCGCTTCCGCCCAAGGCATGCAGGTAGCCTTCGATACGCCTTGGGGCAGCGGTGAAATCCACAGTCGGCTCTTAGGGCGGTTCAATGCACAAAACCTTGCTGCCTGTGTCGGCCTTTTGTGTGCCGAAGGCTATGCGCTGCCCGATGTATTGCGCGTGCTCGCGCAAATCCGCCCCGCCACCGGCCGTATGGACTGCATCAGCCGTGTAGGCCGCCCGCTGGTGGTGGTGGACTATGCCCACACGCCCGACGCGCTGGAAAAAGCGTTAGCTACCCTGCGCGAAATCAAACCGCAGGGCGCGAGCCTGTGGTGCGTGTTCGGCTGCGGCGGCAACCGCGACCGCGGCAAACGCCCGCTGATGGGCAGCGCCGCCGCGCAGGGCGCGGATAAAGTGGTGATCACCAGCGACAACCCTCGCATGGAAGAGCCGCAAGACATCATCGCCGACATCCTGCCCGCCGTGCCGCAGCCCGCGCTGGTGGAGGCCGACCGCCGCATCGCCATCCAAACCGCCATCCGCCGTGCCGCGCCGCAGGATATTGTGCTGATTGCCGGCAAAGGCCACGAAACCTATCAAGACGTACAGGGCGAGAAGCACCATTTCTCCGATTTTGAAATCGCCGAAGCCGCGCTGGATGAGGCTACCTGAAAACAGGCGCATCGGATTTTCAGGTAGCCTTTTGAGCTTGCCACAGGCTACCTGAAAGTATTGGCCTGTATTAAGTGAAGAACGTATAGTGAATTAACAAAAATCAGGACAAGGCGACGAGCCGCAGACAGTACAGATAGTACGGCAAGGCGAGGCAACGCTGTACTGGTTTTTGTTAATTCACTATATATCGATATTGCAGGAGAAAGTGATGGGTGATTGGGGGTACAAGGTTTATGAAAACGATGAGGCGGCCGATTGGTTTGCCTCGTTTTGGGAGAGCAAGGATTTTGATTTGCTGGCGCAAGAGGTGGAGCAATTCGACCCTTCGGAAGAAAATTACGACACCATCCGTGCTGTTGCCCATGTGCTGATTGCCTTCGGCTCTCCGTATGCCTGCCCCTTTAGTTTTATCGACCGGCTGTACCCGACCATGCAGGCAACATTGGTTATTCTGCAAAATATGCTCACGCCGCCCGACGACACTTGGGGCTTTTTGGATATGTGGGGTGAAGATCCGGACATTGTCCGCGAAGTGGAGCAACAAATTCGAGATTTGCAAGAGCTGTTGCCGAAATGAGATGTTGTGCCGCCAAGCAGCATTTACCGTTTAATTTTCAGGTAGCCTTTTGAGCTTGCCACAGGCTTCCTGAAAGCGTTAATACCTTTTCAGGTAGCCTTCCGCCCGTAATATTTTCAATGGAATTTCCCATGCCCACACTCGATTTAGCTTTTGTCTGCCGTGCCCTGAACCTGCCCGCGCCGCAGCACAACCTCCCCATCCGCCGCGTCATCACCGACAGCCGCCAAGCCGCTGCTGCCGACGAGCGCGGCACTGATTTGTTTGTCGCTTTGGTGGGCGATAAGCACGATGCCCACGATTTTGTGCCTGCCGTGTTGGCGCAGGGCGCTTTGGCGCTGGTATCGCGCCAAGACTGCGCCGAGCTTTCAGGTAGCCTGCCGGTGGCCGACACGTTGGCGGCGCTGCAAACCCTGGCTGCCGCTTGGCGCGAAGCGGTAAACCCGCTGGTGTTCGGCATCACCGGCTCTTCCGGCAAGACCACGGTGAAAGAAATGCTGGCCGCCATCCTGCGCCGCCAATTCGGCGAAGCGGCTGTGCTGGCCACCGCCGGCAATTTCAACAACCACATCGGCCTGCCGCTCACCCTGCTTGCCCTGCGGCCGCAGCAGCGTTATGCCGTTATCGAAATGGGCATGAACCACTTCGGCGAGCTCGATGTGCTCACCCGCATCGCCCGCCCCGATGCCGCGCTGGTAAATAATGCCCTGCGCGCGCATATCGGCTGCGGTTTCGATGGCGTGGGCGATATTGCCCGCGCCAAAAGCGAAATCTACCGCGGGCTACCTGAAAGCGGCACGGCGCTGATTCCGGCGGAAGACGAATACGCCGAAGTGTTCCGCGCCGCCTGCCGTGCCCTGAATTTGCGCCAAATCGAATTCGGCGTGGACAAGGGCGAAGTGCATGCCGAAAACGTCCAGCTGTTGCCCCTGGGTTGCCGCTTCGATTTGGTGTGGCAAAACCAACGTGCGGCGGTAGAGCTGCCAGTGCCGGGCAAACACAACGTGGCCAATGCCGTGGCTGCGGCCGCGCTGGCTTTGCAGGCCGGCGTGGGGCTACCTGAAAGTGCCGCCGCGCTGGCCGGATTTGCCAATATCAAAGGCCGTTTGCAACGCAAAGCCGGCCTGCGCGGCAGCACGATTATCGACGACACCTACAACGCCAACCCCGACAGCATGAAGGCCGCGCTGGATGTGTTGGCTAAGCTGCCTGCGCCGCGCGTTTTCGTGATGGGCGATATGGGCGAACTGGGCGACGGCGAAGCCCCCGCCCTGCATGCCGAAATCGGCCGCTATGCGCGGGATAAGGGCATCGAAGCCGCTTATTTTGTGGGCGATTTCAGCGTGGAAGCCGCCGAGGCTTTCGGTGCGGCCGGGCTGTGGTTTGCCGCCAAAGACCCGTTGCAGCAGGTGCTGGTGCACGAATTGCCGGAGCAGGCTTCGGTGTTGGTGAAAGGTTCGCGTTTTATGCAGATGGAAGAGGTGGTGGCCGCCTTGCAGGGCCATGAAGCGTAGGCCGCACGGCGGTTATCCGCTCTATCCGGCCAGCAACCACTACGACCCGATACGCCGCCGGTTTTTCAACCCCGAGCCCAAACGCCGGCTGCAGCCGCTGGATTTCGGCGGGGCATTCAAAATGCTCAGCCGGCAAGGCCGCTTTCCCGCACAGCCGTTGCCGTTTGCCAAGCCTGATTTTGCTGCTTTCATGCGGCAGGAAAGGCTACCTGAAGACGAACAAAAGGCACGGTTTGTTTGGTTCGGCCATTCCACCCTACTGATGCGCGTGGCCGGGTTGAACATTATTACCGACCCCGTGTTCGGTATGAGCGCCGCGCCGAACAATAAAATGTTCCGCCGCTTTCAGCCGCCGCCCGCCGTGCCGCACGAACTGCCGCTGCTCGACATCATCCTCTACAGCCACAACCACTACGATCATTTGGAAGAAGCCTTCGTACGCAGCGTGGCAGACAGCGGGGTGCATTTCCTGGTGCCGCTGGGCATGGAAGTGCTATTGCGCCGCTGGGGCGTGAAGGCGGAAAACATTTCGGCGGCGGATTGGTATCAGAGCCATACCGTCGGCGGCGTAACATTTACCGCCACTCCCGCCCGCCACGACAGCTCGCGCAACCTGGCCGACCACAACCGTATGCTGTGGGCAGGCTGGGCCATTGAAGGCGGCGGGCAGCAGTTTTATTTCAGCGGTGATTCGTCCTACGGCAGCCACTTCGCCGACATCGGCCGGCATTTCGGCGGCTTCGACCTGGTCTTTATGGAAAACGGCCAATACGACCGCCGCTGGCCAGACAACCACATGTTCCCCGGGCAAACCGTGCAGGCCGCGATCGATGTAGGCGCGCGCCGCATGATGCCGATTCACTGGGGTGCGTTCAGCCTGGCCATGCACGATTGGGACGAACCCGTGCGCCGCAGCATCCCGCTGGCCATCGAGCGCGGCCTGCCGGTGCTCACGCCGCTGATCGGGCAGGTGTTTGATGCGGATACGGAAACTGAATTGTGGTGGGAAGAGGTTTGAGTGGTTTGGGAAATTTCAGGTAGCCTCTTTTTAAAGGGTGGCTTGGTTTATAATGCCGCGTTTGCCTGTTTTACGGCGTGCACAATACAGATAATTATGTTTCAGATAGCCTTTTCTATTTCCGGCTGCCTAGGTTAATTAAGCGAATTCAATTTAAATCAGGACAAGGCAGCGAGCCGCAGATAATGCAAAGTAATACAGCACGGCGAGACAATGCAGTACCGGTTTAAATTGAACTTACGAGAAATGATTTAAGGAAGTTTTATGCTTTTATGGTTGGCCAAACTCAGCAACTGGATTTCGGCGCTGAACATTTTCCAATACACCACTTTCCGCGCGGTGATGGCGGCGCTTACGGCTTTGGCGTTCAGCCTGATGCTGGGGCCGTGGACCATCCGCAAGCTCACCGAGCTTAAAGCCGGTCAGGCCATCCGCAGCGACGGGCCGAAAACCCATTTGGCCAAGGCGGGCACGCCCACCATGGGCGGGGTGCTGATTTTGGTGTCGATTACGGTGTCCACGCTGTTGTGGGGCAATGTATCGCACCCGTATATCTGGATTCTGCTCGGCGTGCTGCTGGGCACGGGCGCGTTGGGCTTCTACGACGACTGGCGCAAGGTGGTGTATAAAGATCCGCACGGCGTGTCGGCCAAATTTAAGATGGTGTGGCAGAGCAGCGTGGCGCTGGCGGCCGGCCTGCTGCTGTTTTATGTGGCGAGCAATTCGGCAAACAATATTTTAATCGTGCCGTTTTTTAAGCAGGTGGCGCTGCCTTTGGGCGTGGTGGGCTTTGTGGTGCTGTCGTATTTCACCATCGTGGGCACGTCCAACGCGGTCAACCTGACCGACGGCTTGGACGGCCTGGCGGCTTTCCCGGTGGTGTTGGTGGCCGGCGGGATGGCGGTGTTTGCCTATGCCACGGGGCACTGGCAGTTTGCACGCTATCTGCAGCTGCCCTTCGTGCCGGGGGCGAACGAGGTGATGGTGTTCTGCGCAGCCATGTGCGGCGCGTGTTTGGGCTTTTTGTGGTTCAACGCGGCACCGGCGCAGGTGTTTATGGGCGACGTGGGCGCGTTGGCGCTGGGCGCGGCGCTGGGCACGGTGGCGGTAATCGTGCGGCAGGAATTTGTGTTGGTGATTATGGGCGGGCTGTTTGTGGTGGAAGCTTTGTCGGTGATGCTGCAGGTGGGCTGGTATAAGAAAACCAAAAAACGTATCTTTCTGATGGCGCCGATTCACCACCATTTCGAGCAGAAGGGCTGGAAGGAAACGCAGGTGGTGGTGCGCTTTTGGATCATCACCATCGTGCTGGTGCTGGTGGGCTTGAGTACATTGAAAATTCGTTAAACGGTTTTCAGGTAGCCTAATCTGTTAAAGAGAGGCTACCTGAAGGCAGATACGGTAGGCTGCTATGAAGCCAAAACCCATTGCAACCCAATTTAAAGAACCTAGGTTATGCTGCTACACATGTTGATTTTGCTGGCCTTTGCTAAAATGCAGGATTTCGCTGAGGATTCCTATGCTTGGCAATGGGCGCTGGCTTTTGCCGTTGTAACTTTTTTATTCGGCCTGTTTGGTGGCCCCCTGATTGCGGCAGCTATTTCTGCTGTGATTTGGGGCCTGTATTCATGGGGCTATTTCGCCCTGCTGCGGCAGATGGCAGACAGTTTGATTTTGTGGCTGATGGTATGCATCGGCGGGATTATGCTGCCGTGGCTGCTGCTGATGAAGCTGCTGGCTAATACAGCCGCGCAGTAAAGGCTACCTGAAAGTGCAGGCTGCAACGCAGTCAAAATGAGCGAAGCCAAAACTGAGAAAGCAGCCGCCACAAAACCGGGCGGCATGGAGAATAGAATGAAAAGCGAATGGCAAAACCAAAAAATCCTCGTGGCCGGGATGGGCGGCAGCGGCATTTCCATGTTGGATTTCCTGCGCCGCAAAGGCGCGGTGGTAGCCGCTTATGATGCCGACTTCCCCGCTGCCAAACAGGCCGAACTGCAACAGCGTTTCCCTGGCCTGGCCTGCCACACAGGCTACCTGAAAAACGCATTGGCCGAAGGTTTCGACATTCTTGCCCTTAGCCCCGGCGTCAGCGAGCGCACGCCCGAAATCGAAGCCTTCAAACAGGCCGGCGGCCGTGTGCTGGGCGATGTGGAAATCTTGGCGCACGAGCTTTCCGGCAAGCGCGACAAAATCATTGCCATCACCGGCAGCAACGGCAAAACCACCGTAACCAGCCTGGTCGGCCATTTGTGCCGCGAATGCGGGCTGGATACCGTGGTGGCCGGCAACATCGGTACGCCCGTGCTCGAAGCCTATGAAGACCGGCAGGAGCAGAGTGCCGACGTGTGGGTGCTCGAACTTTCCAGCTTCCAGCTGGAAAACACCGACCATTTGAACGCCGCCGCCGCCGCCGTGCTCAATATCTCCGAAGACCACCTCAACCGCTACGACGACCTGCTCGACTACGCCCACGCCAAAGACAAAATCTTCCGTGGCAACGGCGTGCAGGTGATCAATGCCGACGATGCGCTGTGCCGCGCCATGAAACGCAGCGGCCGCGAAGTGCGCCGCTTTTCGCTGCAGCAGGAAACCGATTATTGGTTTGACGCCGCATCAGGCTACCTGAAACACGGCGCGGAAACGCTGATTGCCGCCGCCGACATTCCGCTGCAAGGCCTGCACAACGCCGCCAACGTACTGGCCGCGCTGGCTTTGTGCGAAGCCGTCGGCCTGCCGCGCGAGCAGCTGCTGCACCATGTGCGCACCTTCAAAGGCCTGCCGCACCGCGTGGAAAAAATCGGCGAGAAAAACGGCGTGGTGTTTATCGACGACAGCAAAGGCACCAATGTGGGCGCCACCGAAGCCGCCATCGCCGGCCTACAAAGCCCGCTGTTCCTGATTGCCGGCGGACAGGGCAAAGGGCAGGATTTCACCCCGCTGAAAAACGTGCTGCCCGGCAAAGCCCGTGCCGTACTGCTCATCGGCGAAGACGCGCCGCAAATCCGCCGCGACCTGACCGGCTGCGGCGTGGACATGATGGATTGCGCCAGCCTGCAGGAAGCCGTGCAAACCGCCTACCGCCTGGCCGAACCCGGCGACATCGTGCTGCTCAGCCCCGCCTGCGCCAGCTTCGATATGTTTAAAGGCTATGCGCACCGCTCGCAAGTGTTCATTGAGGCGTTTGAGGCCTTGTGATGTTTTCAGGTAGCCTCTGCCCGAGCCTAAAGGCTACCTGAAACTGCCGTACCGGCAGGCAAACCGAAAGGGGAAAGCACGAATGGTATTGCACACTTTCTTTGGAAAACTTTCCGTGGCGCCGGTTTGGCACGCCTTATGAAACCCACGCCAAAGGGGTGCAGCAGAACATTTTGAATATATTGGCAGGATCGGCTGTAGAAAAAGATTATGAGCGGCTGATTGACAGCTTGGAATCGCAGGCTTGGCTGGTGAAATTGTCGCCTTGGGGGCTGAAGGTTTGCCTGGCGTTGCTGGCGGAAGAGAAGCCGAATAAGGCCTGGTTGCTCAAAGGGATGCATACGCTGTTTGAAGCGGCCAACTATAGCGCCCAATCTCTGCAGGCCCAGGCATTTAAAGAAACCAAGGGCAAGGCGCTGAAATACGGCGTATTTAAAGCCAAACTGTTCGATCCCGCCTTCGATGGCGCGATGGACGAAGAGTTTCTTAAAATAAGCAAAACATTAGATAGGCATTATTTACACGTGTCTGTTTTAGAATTGTTTGCGGCGAATCGAGCCTTGATAGTGGGTTTGACCGCTTCCACAGATGAAGAAACCGCCAAGCAGGCGGCTCGGTTGGCGGAGGTGATTGCCCGCCCCAAGCAGTATCCTTGCAGTTAGCCGGCCGCAGATTTGAGCCGCAACAGATTTTCAGGTAGCCTCTGCCCGAGCCGAAAGGCTACCTGAAACCTTGTTCCATTGATTTTTGAAGTAACTTGAAGTACCCGAATGATTACCGAATCCAAACTCCTCGACCGCAAAATCCTGCGCCACGGCCACACCATCGATCAATCGCTGTTGTGGCTGGTGGTGCTGATGCTGGGCTTCAGCCTGGTGATGGTGTATTCCGCCTCGGTGGCCTTTGCCGGGCAGGGCGGCGGCAATAAATGGGCGTTCCTCATCCGCCAGGCGGCCTATATCGCCGTGGGCGGCGGGGCGGCTTGGGTGGCGTTCCGGGTGCCGATGCGTACTTGGCAGAAGTATTCGATGGTGCTGCTGGTGATCAGCCTGCTGATGCTGATTGCGGTGCTGCTGGTGGGGCGCGATGTGAACGGCGCGCGGCGTTGGATTCCTTTGGGCGTGGCCAATTTGCAGCCGAGCGAATTTTTCAAGCTGGCGGTGATTCTTTATCTCTCCGGCTTTTTCATGCGCCGCGCCGAAGTGTTGCAGCATTTGAAGAAAGTGTGCTGGGTGGCGCTGCCGGTGGGCTGCGGGCTGGGGCTGATTATGCTGCAGCCGGATTTCGGCTCGTTTGTGGTGGTGTCGGTGATCAGCGTGGGCTTGTTGTTTTTGGTGGGGCTGCCGTTTCGCTGGTTTATCGTGGTGGTGTTGGCCGGCTTGAGCGGCATGGTGACGCTGGTGTTGATTTCGCCCTACCGCATGGCGCGTGTTACCGCCTTCCTCGACCCGTGGGCCGACCCGCTGGGCAGCGGCTACCAGCTCACTCATGCGCTGATGGCTATCGGGCGCGGCGGCTGGACGGGCGTGGGCTTGGGCGCTGGGCTGGAAAAACGCTTCTACCTGCCTGAAGCGCATACCGATTTCATCACCGCCGTGATCGGTGAGGAATTCGGCTTTTTCGGCATGATGCTGCTCACCGCCTGCTATTTGTGGCTGGTGTGGCGGTCGTTTTCCATCGGCAAGATGGCGCGCGATTTGGAGCAGTTTTTCGGCGCGTTTGTGGCCAGCGGCGTGGGCATCTGGCTGGGGATTCAGAGCTTTTTCAATATCGGCGTGAACATCGGCCTGTTGCCCACCAAGGGGCTGACCCTGCCGCTGATTTCCTTCGGCGGCTCGGCACTGGTGGCCATGCTGATAGCCGTGGCGCTGCTGCTGCGGGTGGATTATGAAAACCGGCGCAAAATGCGCGGTTTTGAAGTGTGAGGAGCCGAATATGGGCGTGAAAACCTTTTTGCTGATGGCCGGCGGCACCGGCGGGCATATTTTTCCCGCGCTGGCGGTGGCCGCCGCGCTGCACGAACGCGGGCACAAGGTGGTGTGGCTGGGCAGCGAGGGCGCGATGGAAACGCGTATCGTGCCGCAGCACGGCATTGAAATCGAAACCCTGGCCATCAAAGGTGTGCGCGGCAACGGCCTCAAGTGCAAGCTGATGCTGCCGTTCACGCTGTGGCACACCATCCGTGCGGCGCGGCGCATCATCCGCCAGCATCGGGTAGACGGCGCCATCGGCTTCGGTGGCTTCGTGACCGTGCCCGGCGGGGTAGCGGCCAAGCTGTGCGGCGTGCCGTTGGTGATTCACGAGCAAAATGCCGTGGCCGGGCTTTCCAACCGGATTTTGGCCAAATTGGCCAGCCGTGTGCTGTATGCCTTTCCCAAGGCGTTTAGCGATGAAAACGGGCTGGTGGGCAACCCCGTGCGCGCCGATATTGCCGCACTGCCCGCGCCCGAAGAGCGGTTTGCTGAGCGTTCAGGTAGCCTGAAGCTGCTGGTTACCGGCGGCAGCTTGGGCGCGGATATTCTCAACCGCCTGCTGCCCGAAGCGCTAGCCCTGTTGCCTGCCGAGCAACGCCCAGAAGTGTGCCACCAAAGCGGGCGCGGTAAGCTGGAAGGTTTGCGCCAGCGTTATGCCGAAGCCGGCGTGCAGGCCGAATGCAGCGAGTTTATCGACGATATGGCTGCAGCCTATGGCGCGGCGGATTTAGTGGTGTGCCGCTCCGGCGCGCTCACCATTGCCGAGCTGGCCGCAGCCGGCGTGGGTGCATTGCTCGTGCCTTACCCCTATGCGGTGGACGATCACCAAACCGCCAACGCCCGCTTCGTGGCCGCCGGCGAGGCCGGGCTGCTTTTGCCGCAGAGCGAGCTGACTGCGGAAAAACTGGCTTCGGTGTTGGGCGGCCTCAACCGAGACACTTGCCGCCAATGGGCGCAAAACGCCCGCCAGATGGCCAAACCGGACAGTGCGGCCAAGGTGGCGGAAGCGGCGCTGGCGGCGGTGGGCGGATGATTGGTTGAGGCTACCTGAAAAGCGGTTTTGAAGTTTCAGGTAGCCTCAAACAGTAAAGGAAGCCCAATGCTCGATTGTTTGGAAAGGCAAAGCCGCTGCTAAACCGAGTAATTGAATGTGCTGCTGGCAAGCCTGTTTAATGATTGGCACGGCAGATGGTTTGGATAGCGTTCCGGGCGGCTGCTTTCAGGTAGCCTCAATAGCAGTATCGGCTTTTCCCGCTGGTGTTGTATCGAAAAATGTTTATCCGCTATACAATAGCGGTTTTGTCTACAAAGGCTGCCCGGGAAGCAGTGATAAATAAATATGAAGCAACGAGTAAAACGCATCCATTTCGTCGGCATCGGCGGCGCGGGCATGTGCGGCCTGGCCGAGGTGCTGTATAAAGAATTCGACGTATCCGGCTCGGATCAGGCGCAAAGCGCGGTAACGCGCCAGCTGGCCGATATGGGTATCAAAGTGTTCCACGGCCATGCGGCAGAGCATATCGAAGGCGTGGACGTGGTGGTTACCTCCACCGCCATCAAGCCGGATAATCCGGAAGTGTTGGCCGCCCGCGAAGCAGGCATTCCGGTGATTCCGCGCGCCATGATGCTGGCGGAGATTATGCGTTTCGGCCAAGGCATCGCCATTGCCGGCACGCACGGCAAAACCACCACCACCAGCCTCACTGCCTCCATCCTCACCGCCGCCGGCCTCGACCCGACCTTCGTTATCGGCGGCAAGCTTACCGCTGCTGGCACCAATGCCAAGCTCGGCGGCGGGCAGTATATTGTGGCCGAGGCCGACGAATCAGACGCCTCTTTCCTGTATCTCACGCCCGTGATTACCGTGGTGACCAATATCGACACCGACCACATGGACACCTACGACCACAGCGTGGACAAGCTGCACCAGGCCTTTGTGGAATTTGTGCATCGTATGCCGTTCTACGGCAAGGCATTTTTGTGTATCGATAGCGAACATGTGCGCGCCATCCTGCCGGAGATTCAGAAACCGTTTGCTACCTATGGCTTAGACGAAACCGCCGATATTTACGCCGACAATGTGCACAGCGAAGGCGCGCAGATGTGCTTTACCGTGCACCTAAACAAACGCCCGATCGCGCCGTTTGAAGTGCGGCTGAATGCGCCGGGGCGGCACAATGTGCTCAATGCGCTGGCTGCCATCGGTGTGGCGCTGGAGTGTGGCGCGGACGTGGAAGCCATCCAGCGCGGCCTGGCCGGTTTCGGCGGTGTGGGGCGGCGCTTCCAGAGCTACGGTGAAATCAAGCTGCCGCAAGGCGGCAGCGCCTTGGTGGTCGATGATTATGGCCACCATCCGGTGGAAATGGCTGCCACGCTCTCCGCTGCCCGCGGCGCCTATCCCGAACGCCGCCTGGTGCTGGCATTCCAGCCGCACCGCTACACCCGAACCCGCGATTTGTTTGAAGACTTCGTACGCGTGCTGAACACTGCCGATGCGGTGGTGCTTACCGATGTATACGCCGCCGGCGAAGAGCCGATCGTGGCCGCCGACAGCCGTGCACTCACTCGTGCCCTGCGTGTGGCTGGCAAACTGGAGCCGATTTACTGCGCCGACGTGGCTGATATGCCAGCCACCCTGCTCAATATGCTGCAAGATGGCGACCTGCTGCTGAATATGGGCGCAGGCAGCATCAACAAAGTACCGCAGGCCTTGCAGGATTTGGCGGCGTATGGATAATTTCCTGAAACGCCGCCAAGAGGCGCGGCAGCGTGCCGCTGCTTTTTGGCAGAGCTGGCAGTGGGAGCAGTTCTGGCAGTCTGGCGGTGGCGTGGCGTTGGTGAACAGCGGCAACTACCTGCTGCACCACTATTTCCCCGGCGTATTTTTGCAGGCCGTTTCGGATTATGCTGTTGATGCTGGTTCGAAGTTTCAGGTAGCCTTCAGCAGCGGCGGGCGGTTGGAGCCGATGGCCGACGCGGTATTGCTGGCCGAGGCTGCGCCACCGGGTTTGCCTTTCGGCGTGCAGGCGCTGCTGCGGCGCTGCCGGGCTGACGGACTGCCGCAGCGCAAGGCCGGTTTCGGCAAAACGCAGCTTTCCGGCAGCCAGTTTCAGGTAGCCTGCGCACCAGGCAGCGATGGCCTGGTGCATTTGCAGGTTTTTGTGAACGATAATCCTGTTGGCACGGATGCCGACGACCGCCGGCTGGCGGTGTGGCTGCTTTTGGCGCAGGCCTTGGGGCAGTGGGATTTAAACGTGAAAACCGGCTATGTGGAGCTGGTGGAGCAACCGCCTCAGGGTGCACTGCCGCTGGCCGAGCTGCCCGCTGCTTTTGATAAGTTGTGGCGTGCCCAGCTGGGGCACAACGGCGTGTATCCGAGCGGCGAGGCTGAGTTCCGCGTGTATGGCGCGGAAAACGATGATGGCGAGCCGGCCAAGATTTTGGTGCGCAACGAATCGGCTGCTTCGCTGTTGGGGCGTGCCGATTTGGCCTGGTGTTTGAGCGTGCGCTGTGAAGTGTACGACGACATGAGCCAGGCTCTGGCGCAGGAATTGGCACACGAGTTTTCCGGCTGCGTCGGGCAGCACGAGCAGGGTATCCTCACCGCCATGCTGGCTGATGCGGAAAAAGGCGAATACATCGCCTTTGCCATGGTGACCGAGCCGGAAGGATTGTGGGAAAAGGTGCGGGAAATCACTGCACGTTATGAGCGGCTGGATGCACGGGCCAACTGTGTGTTCGACCCGTCATGGTGGCATTACCGCCTGCAAGGATAAGAGATGAAGAAATCAGATGCCAACGAAGCCGCAGGCCAGCGCAGCCTGAGCGAATGGCAAGATAATGCCCATTGTTTCTGGACGGTGTGGCGGCGCGAAGAGGCGCGGCTTGCAGCGTTGGAAGCCCCGGTAGCTTTCGTTACCGAGGCCAACAACCTGCTGCACGAATACTGCCCTGGAGTGGTGGTGGAGTTGGAAGGACAGCCGGCCGACGGCGCGCTGGTGTTCAGCGCCAACGGCGATTTGGAACACTTTCCGCAAGTGCTGGCGCTGATTGCCACGGCAGCGGAATCCACCGATCGTTCGGTGCTGTGTTTCCGCCAGCGGCTGGGCTCGCCGGAGCAGTTCGCCATCCGCATGGGCGGCGTGGAAATGCAGGCGGCGGATATTTTGGTACGCTGCGAAGAATGGCGCGGCCTGCCCGCGCTGGACGTGGCTTTTGCCAAGCCGCCCAAGGCAGAAGATTTGGAAACCGCGCAGCGGCTGGCGCTGATTATGCTCGACCATGTGTTGGGCGAGTGGGATGCGGTGGTGAAAGTGGGCGCACTGGATTTTGTGGATACCGTGCCGCCGGAAGCCGTGCCGCTGCACAGGCTACCTGAAAAATTAGACGAAGTATGGAAAGCCTTGGGGCGTGATGCGCTCTATCCCGAGCCGGAATGGCAGTATACTGCCTATCAGCGCGATGAAGACGAAGAACATGAACAAGATGCCCTAGTGCTGCTGCGCAATGAATCGGCCAACGGCCTGCTGGGCCGAGCAGATATGGGTTGGTGCGTTTCCGTGCGCTGCGAAATCAACGGCGAAGACGCGCTGATGGCGGCCTACCGGCTGCAAGACGAATTCGACGCCGAAGCCTGCCACCAGCAGCAAGGCATCGGCACGATTGCCGTAACCAACCTCACGCGGGGCGAGCGCACCATATTTGCCGCTACCGGCGAGCCAGAGCGCCTCATGGAAAAAGCGCAGGCACTGTGCGAGCAGTTTGCCGAGCTTAAGCCGCAGGCCGTGTGCGAATACGACCCGAGTTGGCGGCATTACCGGTTTTAAGTTTTCAGGTAGCTGAAATAATTATTCTTTCCCTGCCAGCCGGTGAGCCGCAGACAGTATAAAAGTACGGCAAGGCGAGCCAACGCAGCAGGAGGAAATAAGGGGTTGTAGCTATAGCCTTTCAGACGGGCGTTTGATGAGGCTACCTGAAAGTAGAAGCAAGGAAGAAGCAAAGCAAATGAACAAGCAGTTTGGCAAAGTAGCCGTATTGAACGGCGGATTTTCCAGTGAGCGCGAAGTATCGCTCGATAGCGGCGCGGCCGTATTGGCCGCCTTGCAGAGCCGAGGCATCGATGCCCACCGGTTCGACCCGAAAGAACAAGACATCTTGCAACTGAAAGCGCAGGGTTTTCAGGTAGCCTTCAATGTGCTGCACGGCACCTATGGCGAAGACGGCACTGTGCAGGCGCTGCTCGATTCCATCGGCATCCCCTACACCGGCTGCGGCATGGCTGCCTCCGCACTGGGCATGGACAAATACCGCTGCAAACTGATTTGGCAGGCACTCGGCCTGCCCGTACCAAATTTCGCCGTGCTGCACGACAACAGCGACTTTGCCGCCGTGGAAGCCGAACTCGGCCTGCCGATGTTTGTGAAACCCGCTGCCGAAGGCAGTAGCGTGGGTGTGGTGAAAGTGAAACAGCCTGGTGAGTTGCCGAAAGTGTACCGCGAGCTGCGCGAACGCCACCTGCACGGCGAAATCATCGCCGAACGCTTTATCGATGGCGGCGAATACACCTGCGCCGTGCTCGGCCAACAGGCGCTACCCAGCATCCGTATCATCCCCGCCACCGAGTTTTACGATTACGATGCCAAGTATTTCCGCGACGACACGGTGTACCAATGCCCCAGCGATCTGGACGAAGCTGGTGAGGCGGAAATCCGCCGCTTGGCCAAAGCGGGCTTTGAAGCCATCGGTGGGCGTGGCTGGGGCAGGGTGGATTTCCTGCGCAGCCGAAGCGGAAAGCTTTATTTGTTGGAAATCAATACAGTGCCGGGCATGACTAGCCACAGCTTAGTGCCGAAAGCTGCATCGCAAACCGGCTTGAATTTTGCCGACTTATGCGTTGAAGTATTGAGCCATGCGGTTTTGGGATAATGCCGGCGCGCTCAAACGCATCTACAGCAGCCTCTATCTTCTGGCTGGCGTCGGCCTGATTGCGGTGGTGGTGATGTGGATGATGAATTCGCCATATTTCCCGGTGAAGTTGGTGAAAATTGACGGCAGACTGTATCGCTTAAGTACCGCACAGCTACAACAAACCGCCCACCGCCATATCCGCGGCAATATTTTCAAAGCCGATTTGAACGAAGCACGGCAGGCGTTTGAAACGCTGCCTTGGGTGGCCAAGGTGGAGGTGCGCAGAATCTGGCCGGATACGGTGCAAATCCGGGTGGAAGAAAGGCAGTCTGTGGCACGCTGGGAAGGCGGCGGGCTGGTGGATAGCGAAGGTAAAGGTTTCGATGCGCCCACCGACGAAAACTTTCCCATATTTGCAGGCACGCCTGGAATGCGTAAAATTATGGTGGAGGAATTTCTTGAGTTCCAAGCCATCTTGGTGCCGACCAACCTGAAAATCAGCCGCATGGACTATAGCTCGCGCTCCTCACGGGAGCTGACTTTGGAAAACGGCATCCGGCTGCATCTTGGCCGCGTCGACGCGCCAAACCGCTTGCGCCGCTTTGTGCAGGCGTGGCATGAGATTTTGAAAGAACGCGCAGCAGACGTGCAATACGTGGATTTACGCTATAAAGACGGTTTCGCTGTGCGCTACAAACAGGACACAGTAGATGAAGACAACAACAGCAAGCAACAACCGCAATCGGGCGGGCATGGCTGAAACAATTATTTTTTTCCTACTAGGCGGCGAGCTGCAAACAGTATTGAGTAATATGGCAAGTCGGGCCAATGTAGTAGGAAGAAATAAGTGCTTTAGCTATAAACAACTATTTCAACAATAAGCGAGACAGAGTTATGTCAAACAACAAACAACTGGTGGGCGCGCTGGACATCGGCACCTCGAAAACCATCGTTTTGATCGGTGAAGTGCAAGACGACAAGGAAATTCACATCATCGGCTTCGGCCAGGCGCCGTCGCACGGCCTGAAGGCCGGCATGGTGACCAATATCGATGCCACCGCCCAAGCCATCACCCAGGCCATGGAAGAAGCCCAGCTGATGGCCGACTGCCAAATCGGCAGTGTGGTAACCGGTATTGCCGGCAACCACATCCGTAGCATGAATTCGCAGGGCGTAGTGAAAATTAAGGAAGGCGAGGTGATGCAGGCCGATATCGATCGTGCCATCGAAACCGCCAAGGCTGTAAATATCCCGCCAGATCACCAGATTTTGCACACTGTGGTACAGGAGTACATCATTGATAACCAGCCCGGCGTGCGCGAGCCCATCGGCATGAGCGGCGTGCGTCTGGATACGCGCATTCATATCGTAACCGGCGCGGTGACTGCCATGCAGAATATTCAAAAATGTATCGAACGCTGCGGCTTGCACATCGATAATATGATTTTGCAGCCATTGGCCAGCGGCCGTGCTGTATTGACTGAAGACGAGAAAGAACTGGGCGTGTGCGTCATCGATATCGGCGGCGGCACGACCGATATCGCCGTGTACACCAACGGCGCTATCCGCCACACCGCCGTCATTCCGGTGGCGGGCGACCTGATTACCCGCGATTTGGCGCAAGCCCTGCGTACCCCTTACAACGCTGCCGAATACATCAAAATCAACCATGGCGTGGCTTTGGCTACCGGCGATGGCTTGGATGAAATGATTGAAGTACCCAGCGTGGGCGACCGCAGCCCACGCCAGATTTCACGCCGTGTGTTGGCCAGCGTTATCGGTCCGCGCGTGGAAGAAATTTTGGAACTGACCCGCAATGAACTGCACCGTTCCGGTTTCCCCGAAGAAGTGCTCACCTCTGGTGTGGTGCTCACCGGCGGCGCCTCTTTGCTTTCCGGTGTGGTGGAACTGGCTGAAGACGTGTTCAATCTGCCTGCCCGTGTCGGTGTGCCGAAGGAAATGGGCGGTTTGTCGGAACGCATCCGTAACCCGCGCTATGCCACCGCCATCGGCCTCCTGCAAACCGCTGCTGAATACAGCAGCCAACATGGCACGCATAACACCGTGCGACAGGCTGCAGAGGGAGATTCTGTTTTCTACCGCCTCAAAGAGTGGCTGAGAAACAATTTCTAAGCTTTTTGCTTATTCTTGCACACAAAATCCGTTCAAACCTTTATAATACGGGCGATTTCAGTTTTCAGGTAGCCTTCCGGGGCGCAAAAGGAGTGTTAAATGCAGTTGGTTTATGATGTTGTCGAATCCGCAGCCAGTCCGGCGGTCATTAAAGTTATCGGTATTGGTGGCGGCGGCTGTAATGCTATTAACAATATGATAGACAACACGGTACAAGGCGTTGAATTTATTAGCGCCAACACCGATGCCCAATCTTTACAGGGCAGCAAAGCGCCCAAGCGCATCCAGCTAGGTACTAATTTGACCAAAGGTTTGGGTGCCGGCGCCAATCCGGAAACCGGCCGCAATGCCGCTCTGGAAGACCGTGAAACCATCGCCGACGCCATTCAAGGCGCCAATATGCTGTTCATTACCACCGGTATGGGTGGCGGCACAGGCACCGGCGCTGCTCCGGTAGTGGCCGAGATTGCCCGTGAGCTGGGTATCCTGACCGTGGCTGTGGTGACCCGCCCGTTCGAGCACGAAGGAAAACGTATCCAGATTGCCAAGGACGGCTTGGAAACCCTGAAAAACCAAGTAGATTCGCTCATCGTTATCCCGAACGATAAGCTGATGACCGCCCTGGGTGAAGATGTGACCGTACGCCAGGCATTCCGTGCCGCCGATAACGTATTGCGCAATGCCGTGGCCGGCATTGCCGAAGTGATTACCTGCCCAGGTATGATCAACTTGGACTTCGCCGACGTACGCAACGTAATGGGCATCATGGGCATGGCCATGATGGGTTCCGGTTTCGCACAAGGCATCGACCGTGCCCGTTTGGCTACCGAGCAGGCAATTGCCAGCCCGTTGCTGGACAACGTAACGCTGGAAGGCGCACGTGGCGTGTTGGTGAACATCACTACCGCCCCTGATGGCCTGACCATGAAAGAATACAAAGAAATCATGTCGGTAGTGAGCGAGTATGCTCACCCTGATGCCGAGTTGAAATACGGTACAGCTGAAGATGCTGCTATGCAGGAAGGCGAAATCCGCGTTACTATCATTGCCACCGGCCTGAAAGAGCAGGGCGATAACAGCCAGAGCAGCAACCTGCGTATGGTGAAATCTGCTCAAGCCACCGGCACAGACGGCGCATTCCCGGAAATCGACGGCGTTATCCGCTCCGGCCGCACTGCCCGTACCATGAATTTGGCTGCTTCTGATTTTGCCAACCAGTCTGTGTTGGACGATTTCGAAATTCCGGCGGTGATCCGCCGCCAGGCTGATTAAGCCCAGTTTGGTTCTTAATAAAACCTGCCTCTTTCGAGGCAGGTTTTTGCTCATTTGATATTTTAAGGCTACCTGAAAGGAGAGGGGTGCTTTGGTTTCGATGAAAATAGCTAAAACACTTTGATTCATACGGCATTGGTTCGCCTTGCCGTATGCCTGTACTATCTTCGGTTCACCGCCTTATATGAAGTGAAGTTTTACAGTTATATATCTCCAATGCAAAATCAGCAAAGGCTACCTGAAATCTTTCAGGTAGCCTTTTTATTCCATTTTCAATTAGGAATGATACGGTGCTGCTTAGATTTGCCGATTTAGAACGACTAAACCATACGGGTGCAGCGGATTTTTAGTAGAAGCAGCGTGTACCAAACAGGTTTCAAGCCGCTATGCTAATTTTGTGGAACAGCCGTAGGCAGTTGGTGGTGGTGGCTTGGGCGATGTTCTCCAAGCTGTCGCCACGCAACTGGGCAACGAAGGCGGCAGTGTGGCGGACGTAAGCCGGTTCGTTGGGTTTGCCGCGTTTGGGTACGGGCGCGAGGTAGGGAGCGTCGGTCTCCACCAGTAGCCTGTCGAGCGGCACGTAGCGGGCGGCTTCTTGGATAGCAGCGGCGTTTTTGAAGGTGACGATGCCGGAGAAGGAGATGTAGAAGCCTAAATCCAAGGCCAGTTTGGCGGCGTGTACGTCTTCGGTAAAGCAGTGGATAACGCCGGCGTGGGCTTGATGTTCGCGCAGCAGGCGCATGGTATCGGCAGCAGCATCGCGGGTGTGGACGACAAGTGGCAAGCCGCTGCGGTTGGCAGCTTCGATATGCAGGGCGAAGCGTTGGTGCTGCCAGGCCAAATTGCCTTTGCACCAATAATAATCCAAGCCGGTTTCGCCGATGCCCACCACTTTGGGCAGGGCGGCGTGTTCCAGCAGTTCTTCCAGGCTGAATTCTTCGGCTTCTGGGTCGTCGGGGTGGATGCCAACTGTGGCGTAGATGTTGGGATAAGCTTGGGCGATGGCATGCACTTCTTCGAAGCTCTGCCGGCTCACGCTGATGGCGATGGCTTTATCCACGCCGGCCTCGGCCATGTTGGCGAGGATTTCAGGTAGCCTTTGGGCGAGGTCGGGGAAGTTGAGATGGCAGTGCGAATCGATCAGCATGGCTACATGGTGTAGGTGGCGCGGTCGGTGTGCAGCAGGCCGGGCAGTTGGTCTTCGATGTAGTTTTTACATTTGATGCCGGTCTCGTCGTCGCCGAAAGCGAGGCCCACGCCTTGCGGCTGGCCGTTGGTGGTGCGGCTGAGGTTGATCCACACTACGCGGGTGCGCAGGAAGAATTTTTCTGGATTGTCAAACAGTTCCAATACCAACAGCACTTCTTCGCCCATTTTGAATTCGTCGTTGGTGGGCACGAAAATGCCACCATGCTCCAGAAATGGCATGTAGCTGTAGTAGGCGATGGGTTTGTCTTTGAGGCTAACGCTCATCATGCGGCCGGGGGCGCTGTCGGCGGGTGTGCTCATGGGTATTTCCTTGTTTTAAGTAAGTAACGTTTATACAAAATAAATAACGGGCTTGTTTTCTTAAAGCGGTTTGTTTTGCCAGAAAGCAAGGTAGTTGGTTAGCAAATTTTCAATCTGCATTCTAACACTTAAGGTATGCCGGCCGTAAGGGCTGAGGCGGTTTAGGGTGTGTACCAGTTGGAATAAGGTTGTCCCCTGGGTGCGGGAGGCTACCTGAAAAATGGCAGCTTGGTGTTGCGGGTAGTAGAGCGGGGGCAGGTTTTGTTGGGCGAGCGCGGTGTCGGCCAGCCATTTGTGCAGCCAGTCGAGAAACACGGCCAGCGGCCATTTTTGCTTGTCGAAGGCGGCGGCGTAATTCAGCATGGCCAACAGGCGCGGTTTGGCCAGCAGTTGGCACAGCTCTTCGCGCATCGTGTCTTGCTCCGGCTCGGTTGCAAACAGCGGGGCACCGCTGTGGAAGGCAAGCAGGGCTTCGGCTTGAGGGGTGTTTTGCGTTTTCAGGTAGCCTAAGGCTTCTTCGGCGTTTGGGGCGGGCAGCAGGAAGGGGCGGCAGCGGCTTTTAATGGTGGGCAGCAGGCGGTCTTTGTTGTGAGTTACCAAAAGGAATACCACCGATGCGGGAGGCTCTTCCAGCATTTTCAACAACGCGTTGGCGGCTTGGGTGTTCATGGTTTCGGCGGGTTGCACCAGCACCACGCGCAGCCCGCCGCGCACGGAGCTTTGCAGCAGTGGCGCCAACACGGCGCGCACAGCATCGATTTTGATTTGCAGCAGCTTGCGCGCGCTTTCGCCTTCGGCTGGCAGCTCGGGCGCGAGTTCGTAGTAGTCCGGATGGCTGCTTTGGGCGAACAGATGGCAGGAAGGGCAGCTACCGCAGGGCTGGTGTTCGGCCTGCGGCTGTTCGCACAACAGCGCCTGCGCCAGATGGCGGGCAAACGCTGTTTTACCAGTATCGCGCCGGCCGGTAAGCAGCCAGGCGTTGGGGCGGTTGTTCCATTGGGCAGCCAATTGACGCCAAGCGGATTCATGCCAAGGATAAATCATAGGAAAACGTGAAGGCTACCTGAAAAGAAATTAGCCATTTAAAAATAGAGTGAATGAAAATAAGATTGCTACGGCGGTCTGCTTGGTCGTATTACGCATACTGCCTGCGGCTTGCCGCCATTTTAATCCACTATAGTAAAGAGGCTACCTGAAAACGAAGCAGGAGCAGCACACTAAGCCTTCTTCCTCCACTTGGCCTTGGCGATTTCTACCGCCATCGGCAGCACGGACACCACAATAATGCAGATTACCACCAGCCCGAAATTGTTTTTCACCACTGGCAGCTCGCCGAAGAAGTAGCCCGCATAAGTGAGCAGCCCCACCCACATCAGCGCACCGATGATATTGTAGCGGATAAAGCGGCCGTAATGCATATCGCCCATGCCCGCCACAAAGGGCGCGAAGGTGCGCACAATCGGCACGAACCGCGCCAGGATAATCGTTTTGCCGCC
Organism: Eikenella sp. NML03-A-027; assembly: GCF_001648395.1. Lineage (NCBI taxonomy): Bacteria > Pseudomonadati > Pseudomonadota > Betaproteobacteria > Neisseriales > Neisseriaceae > Eikenella > Eikenella sp. NML03-A-027. Next base: position 166,049 of record NZ_LXSM01000017.1, read on the forward strand.
GTATTTTTCGTAGAAGGCATGGGTTTTATCCAGATACTCGCGTTTGAACACGCGCGAATCCGGTTTGGCAAACAGCTTTTCGCCGAAATACTTGCCGACGGCGAAGTTGGCCGCATCGCCGATTACCGCCGCCGCCAACAGCAGCGCGGCCGCCATATGCACATTCATCCCGCCCAGCGCCGCCACCGCGCCAGCGGCAAACAAGAGCGAATCGCCCGGCAGAAAGGGCGTAACCACCAGCCCGGTTTCGCAAAACACGATGAGAAACAGGATGGCATAAATCCACAAGCCGTAGGTTTGGATGAGCTCGATGAGGTGTTGGTCGATATGCAGAACAAAATCAATCAGGCTGGCAAGCATGGGGAAACCGCAAATAAAAAGAACGGGTGGCATTGTAAGGCAAGAGGGGGCGGGCTGAAAGGGCTGCGTGCAAACCGCGCTGCAAACGCCGTTTTTTGCCGCCGGTTAGATGATGCAATTTTTCAGGTAGCCTCAGAGGGGCTAGAGGCTACCTGAAAGTTTCTTTTTCTTAGAAACGCTGTTGCTCCGTATTTTCAGGTAGCCTTTCGGCTGCCTGAAATGCTTTTTTCGGTTAGAATCGGCGGCATTTACCTATTTGCCTGTTTCCCCCTATTTTCGAGGAGTTGTTATGTCGCAGTACGTCTATTCCATGTTGCGCGTGAGCAAGGTTGTGCCGCCGCAGAAAACCATCATTAAAGATATTTCCCTTTCCTTCTTCCCCGGCGCGAAAATCGGTTTGCTCGGTTTGAACGGCGCGGGCAAGTCCACTGTGCTGCGGATTATGGCGGGTGTGGATAAGGAATTTGAGGGCGAAGCCGTGCCGATGAGCGGCATCAAAATCGGCTATTTGCCGCAAGAGCCGGAGCTTGATCCTGAGAAAACCGTGCGCGAGGAAGTGGAAAGCGGTTTGGGCGAAGTGGCCGCGGCGCAGAAACGTTTGGAAGAAGTGTATGCTGAGTATGCCAATCCCGACGCGGATTTTGACGCGCTGGCGGAAGAGCAGGGCCGCTTGGAAGCGATTATTGCGGCAGGTTCGTCCACAGGCGGCGGTGCGGAACACGAATTGGAAATCGCCGCCGATGCGCTGCGCCTGCCGGAATGGGATGCCAAAATCGGCAATTTGTCCGGCGGTGAAAAACGCCGTGTCGCTTTGTGCAAACTCCTGTTGAGCAAGCCCGACATGCTGCTGCTGGACGAGCCGACCAACCACTTGGATGCCGAATCGGTGGAATGGCTGGAACAATTCTTGGTGCACTTCCCCGGCACGGTGGTGGCCGTAACGCACGACCGCTATTTCTTAGACAACGCCGCCGAATGGATTTTGGAACTCGACCGCGGACACGGCATTCCGTGGAAAGGCAATTACTCGTCTTGGCTGGAGCAGAAAGAAAAACGCTTGGAAAACGAGGCGAAATCCGAAGCTGCGCGCGTGAAGGCGATGAAGCAGGAATTGGAATGGGTGCGCCAAAATGCCAAAGGCCGCCAAGCTAAGTCTAAAGCGCGTCTGGCGCGTTTTGAGGAAATGAGCAACTACGAATACCAAAAACGCAATGAAACGCAGGAAATCTTTATTCCCGTCGCCGAGCGTTTGGGTAACGAAGTGATTGAATTTGTAAACGTTTCCAAATCGTTCGGCGACAAAGTGCTGATTGACGATTTGAGCTTCAAAGTCCCTGCAGGCGCGATTGTCGGCATCATCGGCCCGAACGGCGCTGGTAAATCGACGCTATTCAAAATGATTTCGGGCAAAGAGCAGCCTGATTCTGGCGAAGTGAAAATTGGTCAAACCGTGAAAATGAGCCTGATCGACCAAAGCCGCGAAGGTTTGCAAAACGACAAAACCGTGTTCGACAACATTGCCGAAGGCCGCGACATTTTGCAGGTCGGACAGTTTGAAATCCCCGCCCGCCAATATTTGGGTCGTTTCAACTTCAAAGGCAGCGACCAAAGCAAAATCGCGGGGCAGCTCTCCGGTGGCGAACGCGGCAGGCTGCATTTGGCAAAAACCTTGTTGAGCGGCGGCAACGTCTTGCTGCTGGACGAACCGTCCAACGACCTCGACGTGGAAACCCTGCGCGCGCTGGAAGAAGCATTGCTGGAATTTGCCGGCAGCGTGATGGTGATTTCGCACGACCGCTGGTTCCTCGACCGCATCGCCACGCATATTCTGGCTTGCGAAGGCGATTCGAAATGGGTGTTCTTTGACGGCAACTATCAGGAATACGAAGCCGACAAGAAACGCCGACTTGGCGAAGAAGGCGCGAAACCGAAACGTATCCGCTACAAACCGGTAACCCGCTAAAGCGCAAAGAGGCTACTTGAAAACCGCAGGCTTAGTTTTCAGGTAGCCTCAATTTATCCAGCCAAACCAAAGGACAAACATGAACTGGCAGCAATTGCTCAGCACCAAGCGCTTCAAGCCCGAGAACGGCCAACTGGTGGCCACCGTTACCCCTTCCAGCCAGGAAGGCGCGGATGCGCTGCGCACCGATTTCCACATCGATTACGACCGCGTGGTGTTTTCCGGCTCGTTCCGGCGGCTGGGGCGCAAAACGCAGGTGCACCCCTTCGCCGAACACGACCACACCCACAACCGCCTTACCCACAGCGTGGAAGTGGCCAGCGTGGGGCGTAGCTTGGGCAACCGTGTGGGCGTGATGCTGGCCAAGGGTGGTTTCTTGCCGCCGGAGAATACGCCATCCGATATCGGCGCCGTGGTGCAGGTGGCCTGCCTGGCGCACGATATGGGTAACCCGCCTTTCGGCCATACCGGCGAAGAGGCATTGCGCGACTGGTTCCGCAATCCCGAGCACGCAGGCTACCTGAAACACCTGGCCGAAGCCGAACGGCGCGACGTGCAAACCTACGAAGGCAATGCCCACAGCCTGCGCATTTTGGCCAATCTTGAAATGTATCAGCATCGCGGTGGTATGCGGCTTACCGCCGCCTCTATTGGCGCGCTGCTCAAGTATCCGTGGACCACTTCCGCGCCGCAGGGTTTGAAAAAATTTAATATTTATCAAACCGAGCTACCGTTTATCGAATGTGTGGCCGCCGAATTGGGGCTACCTGAAATCGCCGCGCACCATTGGAGCCGTCACCCCTTGTCCTACCTGATGGAGGCAGCAGACGACATCTGCTATGCGCTCTTGGACTTGGAAGACGCAGTGGAGCTCGGCCTGCTGGACGACCGCGAAGTAGAAAACGTATTGCAGGGCATGGTGCACATCGACAAACTCTGGCCGGAGCAATCCGCCCGCCAGCGTTGCGCCATGCTGCGCGGCATGGCCATCGGCCGCGCCATCGACGACATGGCGCAAACCTTTATGCTGCACCATGCCGACCTGCTCGCCGGCAGCTTCCAAGGCAAAGACCTGCTCAGCGTGTGCACGCCTGAAGTGCGCGATACGTTGGAAGGAGCAAAAGAGCTGGCACGCACCCGTGTGTTCCGCCACCAGAGTAAGCTGATTACCGAAATCGCCGCCTTCCCCTGCATCGGCTCGATTCTCAACCTGCTCGTGCCCGCCGCCTTCGCTTACATCACCAAAGCACACATCGGCACACGCCAATCGCTGGCTTTGGAGCTGCTGCGCGACGACCCGTTGAACGAGCAGGACACACTCTACACTGCCTACATGAAAATCCTCGATTTCGTCGGTGGCATGACCGACAATGCAGCCGCACGACTGGCGCGAGAGGTGTCGGGAATTGGGATGTTGTAATGTGTTTCCGTGTAAATAATGAAAGGCTACCTGAAACTTCAGGTAGCCTTTCCAATAGGGCAGGGCACTTTATTGATACAGGCAATGCCGACGCCATTCCTGCCGCTGCTGCGGCGTGAGGATTTGCAGCAGGGCGTGTTGGGCGCGCAGGCTTTCCACTTCGCGCTGCATTTGCGGGGTGTATTTTTCGTTCACATAATGGCGTGCCATGTTTTCATCGAACACCGGGCCGGAGAGCACCAAATTGGAAGCTTGTGTGGTGTATTGGCGCAGGTTGCGCGATTGTGCCACGAGGTTGTCCATCCGTTGACGGTATTCGGCGCGCACTTGGCGCAGCTGCTCCTGTTGGCTGCTGCTGAGCGCAAGCTGGCGCATATCGCAGTTGGGGCTGTCGGCCAAGGCAAGGCTGCCGGCAGTGAGCAGGACGGTGGAAAACACAATCCGGCAAAGGGTTTGGCGGCGGGGGAGAGGAGTCATGGAATTAACTCTTTAGATTCAGTATCGAACCAAGTAAATTTATTGCTACCAGTATACGAATGACGGCGTGAAACACGGTATAATCTTGGTAAACCTGTGTAAACAACAATGTAGTGGAAATCACTACGTTTTTGGCACGATGTGCGATGAATTATAGCCCCATTTATAGAAGAAAGCACCAACATGACCCACTACTGTATCGCTCCGAGCATTTTATCTGCCGATTTTGCCCGTTTGGGCGAAGAAGTGCGGCGCGTGATTGCCGCCGGGGCCGACTGGATCCATTTTGATGTGATGGACAACCACTACGTGCCCAACCTCACTTTCGGGCCGATGGTGTGCGCCGCGCTCAAACCTTATGCCACCGTGCCGCTGGATGTGCATTTGATGGTGGAGCCGGTGGATGAAATGATTCAGGCTTTTGCCAAGGCCGGTGCCGACATCATCACCTTCCACCCTGAAGCCAGCCGCCATATCGACCGCAGCTTAAGCCTGATCCGCGATAGCGGCTGTCGCGCCGGGCTGGTGCTCAACCCCGCCACGCCGGTGTATGTGTTGGAACACGTTTTAGACAAGCTCGATGTGGTGCTGCTGATGTCGGTTAACCCCGGCTTTGGTGGGCAGAAATTTATTCCGCACACGCTGGAGAAAATCGAACAGGTGCGCTCGCTCACCAACCTCTACGCCGCCGAAAGCGGTCGCCGCATCCTGATTGAGGTGGACGGCGGCATCAAGGCCGACAACATCGCCGAAATCGCTGCCGCCGGTGCCGACACCTTCGTGGCCGGTTCCGCCATTTTCAATCAGCCCGACTACGCCTCAGTGATTGCCGAAATGCGTCGGCAGTTGGAAAAGGTCGGCGGTTGATACGGTAAAAGGCTACCTGAAACTTTACAGATACAGCGGAAGCACTTCATTTCTTCCTGCCGCGTGAGCCGCCTTGGCATACTTGGTATGGCTGGCAGTAGGGCAGGGGAAATTGAGTGTTTCCGCTCAAGCTTTTTCAGGTAGCCCGTGTTGCAGGCTACCTGAAAAACCAAACCGCAGCTTTCAGGTAGCCTCATGCTGCAGCCCGCCTGAAACATTGATACAATCCCCCGCTTATTCTTAATCCCGCAGAAAGCCCGCCATGAAAGCCTCCCAGTTCTTTATTTCCACCCTCAAAGAAGCACCCGCCGAAGCCGCGCTGGCCAGCCACAAGCTCATGCTGCGCGCCGGGCTGATTAAAGCCAACGCCTCCGGCCTCTACACTTGGATGCCCATGGGCTTGCGCGTGCTGCGCAAAGTGGAGGCCGTGGTGCGTGAAGAGATGAACCGCGCCGGTGCCATCGAGCTTTTGATGCCCGTTATCCAGCCGGCCGACTTGTGGAAAGAATCCGGCCGCTGGGATTTCTACGGCGACGAGCTGCTGCGCATCACCGACCGCCACGACAACACCTTCTGCTTCAGCCCCACTTGCGAAGAGCTGATCACCGACATCGTGCGCAAAGAAATCACCAGCTACAAACAGCTGCCCAAGAATTTCTACCACATCCAAACCAAATTCCGCGACGAGCGCCGCCCCCGCTTCGGCGTGATGCGCGCGCGCGAATTTGTGATGAAAGACGCCTATTCCTTCCACGCCGACTACGAATCCCTGGTGCGCGACGGCTACCAGCCCATGTACAACGCCTACTGCCGCGTGTTCGACCGCCTTGGCCTCGACTACCGCCCCGTGGCCGCAGACACCGGCAGCATCGGCGGCACCGGCTCGCACGAATTCCAAGTGCTGGCCGAAAGCGGCGAAGACGTCATCGCCTACAGCAGCGAATCCGATTTCGCCGCCAATATCGAGCTCGCCCCCACCTTGCGCCAGAGCGGCGAGCGCGCCCCTGCACAGGAAGAACTCGCCAAAGTGCACACCCCCGGCGTGAAAACCATTCCCGCGCTGGTGGAATTTTTGCAGATTCCGATTGAACGCACGCTCAAATCCATCGTGGTGGAAGGCGAAGAAGAGGGCGAACTCGTGTTGCTGCTGCTGCGCGGCGACCACGAATTTAACGACATCAAAGCCGAAAAACTGCCAGGCGTGAAAAGCCCGCTGGCCATGGCGTCGTCCGAAGCCATTAAAGAAAAATTCGGCGCAAACGGCGGCTCGCTCGGCCCGGTGGGCTTCAAAGGCAAAGTGTATGCCGACTTCGCCGTAGAAAAACTGGCCGACACCGTGATCGGCGCCAACGAAGACGACCACCACTACACCGGCTTCAACTTCGGCCGCGACTGCCCCGAGCCCGAATTTGCCGACATCCGCAACGTGATCGCCGGCGACCCCAGCCCCGACGGCAAAGGCTACCTGAAACTCGCACGCGGCATCGAAGTCGGCCATGTGTTCCAGCTGCGCGACAAATATTCCGCGGCGCTGAACGCCTCGTTCTTGGACAACAACGGCAAATCGCAAATCATGGAAATGGGCTGTTACGGCATCGGCATCACCCGTATCGTGGCCGCCGCCATCGAGCAGAACAACGACGGGCGCGGCATCATCTGGACCAATGCCATGGCGCCGTTCCAAGCCGTGATCGTGCCGATGAACTACAAAAAATCCGAAGCCGTGCGCGAGGCCGCCGATAAAATTTACGCCGAACTCACCGCCGCCGGAGTGGACGTGCTGCTCGACGACCGCGACGAACGCGCTGGCGTGCTGCTGGCCGACAGCGAACTGTTGGGCATCCCGCACCGCATCGCCATCGGCGACCGCGGCCTGAAAGAAGGCAAAGTGGAATACACCGAACGGCGCAGCGGCGAAACCGAGCTGGTGGCGGCAGGCGAAATTGCCGCCAAGCTGAAAGGTTTGCTGGCTTAAGATTGTGCCAGATTAGGGGCTACCTGAAAAGCTTGGCTGGATAGAAGCTGCGTTTGTTTTCAGGTAGCCTTTTATATTGCCACAGGCAGGGTTTGCCTCTATCCATGTATAGTGAATTAAATTTAAACCAGTACAGCGTTGGCTCGCCTTGCCGTACTATTTGTACTGTCTGCGGCTCGCCGCCTTGTCCTGATTTAAATTTAATCCACTATAGTTGGCGCCCCTGCACCTGTGTTCATTTTCAGCCCGGGCAAAGCGTGAACAAGGCTACCTGAAAGCGAAGCGTCAACGCAGATACAGCATCGGTTCGGCTTTCAGGTAGCCCTTATGCCTCCGAGTTCTATCGATCCGCACAAACCGTTATTTAGCCGAAAGCCAGCTTTCCGCTACAATCCCACTTTTTCAAGCACACATAAAGGAACCCAATCATGGCACGTCTTCCCGTTTACACAGTAGAAACCGCCCCCGAAGCCGCCAAACCGCGCGTGGAAGCCGCGCTCAAGGCCAACGGCTTTATCCCCAACCTCATCGGCGTGCTGGCCAATGCGCCTGAAGCCCTGGCGTTTTATCAGGAAGTGGGCAAGCTCAACGCCGCCAACAGCCTCACCCCGGGCGAGGTGGAAGTGGTGCAGATTATCGCCGCCAAAACCAACGAATGCGGCTTCTGCGTGGCCGGGCACACCAAGATCGCCACGCTGAAAAAACTGCTTTCCGAAAAAGCCATCCAAGCCTCGCGCCATCTGAACCCCGCCGAATTCGACGACGCCAAACTGGCCGCTCTGGCCGCCTTCACCCAAGCCGTGATGGCAAAAAAAGGCGCGGTGTCCGATGCCGAGCTGCAAGCCTTTTTAGATGCGGGCTACAGTAAACAGCAATCGGTGGAAGTGGTGATGGGCGTGGCACTGGCCACCCTGTGCAACTACACCAACAACCTGGCGCAAACCGACATCAACCCCGAATTGCACGATTACGCTTAAACACACGCAGCTTGCTGCGGTGAGCGAAACCAAAGGCTACCTGAAATTTCAGGTAGCCTTTGGTTATGGGGCGGCAGAGCTTTGCCGACAGGGTATAGTGGATTAACAAAAACCAGTACGGCGTTGCCTCGCCTTGCCGTACTATCTGTACTGTCTGCGGCTTCGTCGCCTTGTCCTGATTTTTGTTAATCCACTATAGGTTCAAGCCTTTGAGATTTTCAGGTAGCCTGTGCCGTTGCAGGCTACCTGAAAATCTGTGGGGCGGCCCGCTGCGTTCATTTGCTCTGCCGCAAGCGGCCTGTTCCCGTTCGGTGTACAATGCTGCCGTTCAACCATCAACCCAGGAGCCACCCATGCCCAGCACCCAAACCCAGATTGCCGGTTTCTCGTTTGACAACTGCCTCATGAACGCCGCCGGCGTGGCCTGCATGAGCATTGCCGAATTGGAAGAAGTGAAAAACTCCGCCGCCGGCAGCTTTGTTACCAAAACCGCCACCCTTGAGCCGCGCGCCGGCAACCCCGAGCCGCGCTACCGCAACGTGCCGCTGGGCAGCATCAACTCCATGGGTCTGCCCAACCACGGCATCGATTACTACCTCGACTACCTGCTCGACCTGCAAAACCGCGAGCCGAACCGCACCTTCTTCCTCTCCCTAGTGGGCATGTCGCCCAGCGAAACCCACACCCTCCTGCACAAAGTGGAAGAGAGCGGCTTTAGCGGCCTCACCGAGCTCAACCTTTCCTGCCCTAATGTGCCGGGCAAGCCACAGATTGCCTACGATTTTGAAACCACGGAAAAAATCCTCGGCGATGCCTTTGCTTATTTCAGCAAACCGCTGGGCATCAAGCTGCCGCCCTATTTTGATATCGTCCACTTCGACCAAGCCGCCGCCATCTTCAACAAATTCCCGCTCAAATTTGTGAACTGCGTCAATTCCATTGGTAACGGCCTGTATGTGGAAGACGAAACCGTGATCATCCGCCCCAAAAACGGCTTCGGCGGCATCGGCGGCGAATACATCAAACCCACGGCGCTGGCCAATGTGCACGCTTTCTACCAGCGGCTCAACCCCTCCATTCAAATCATCGGCACCGGCGGCGTGCTCACCGGCCGCGATGCTTTCGAACACATCCTGTGCGGCGCCAGCATGGTGCAAGTGGGCACCACCCTGCATAAAGAAGGAGTGCCTGCCTTCACCCGCATCACTGAAGAGCTGAAAGCCATCATGGCCGAAAAAGGCTATGAAACGCTGGACGATTTCCGCGGCAAATTGAAATATTTGGGCTAACCGAAATCGGCGTATCAAACAATAAAGGCTACCTGAAAAATTTCAGGTAGCCTTTTTAAATCGGATAGGATTGGTGCTGTTTGCCTGCGTTATGGGATTATCCTGATTTATATGGCAATCCAGTTTGCTATAAATTGAGAAAGAAAATCATCCATGTTCTTGTTATCAGGCGTAAAATGGGCACTACCAACACTGCTTTAAGGAGAGTAATCATGCACGAGAAACAGATAAAACTCATCGCTTATGCCTCCATTATCGCGCTTTGGCTGGTGTGGCTGGCGGATCTGGCCATCGACATCCGCACCATGTTCGATGACGGTTTCTGGCAGAATATGGCGTGTCTCCCGCCGTGGCGTGTGGAAGTGGCTACATTTGCCCTGTTCCTTTTTCCGTTTGTATCGGGTGGCGTGTATGTGCTCAATAGGGGTTTGCGGCAGCCCTGGTTATGCCTGATGCTGGTGTTTCTGTTTAGTACGGTGTGCATTTATATGCACAGCAGCTATTTTTATTTCGCCCGCGCTGCTGCGTACCATGCCACGCTGTCGGGCGCGGAACGTGAGGCGGTGGGTGCTTTGCTGGCGGAATACCAGTCGTTTAAAAATATTTTCGGCGCGGTATTTCTGATTGGCGTGCTGGTGGTCAGCGTGTGGCTGTTTGCCGTGGTGGCGGCTGGGAAAACCGTGTTTCCGCGAGCTTTCGCCCTGCTCAGCCCGCTGACGGGCGTGCTGTTGGGCAGAATGCTCAGAGTTGTTTATCCGTCTGCCGCCGGAACGCTGTATCCCGTGCTCATCCCGTCTTTCTGGATGGCTTTGCTGTTTACCGTTTATCTGCTGTATTTGCTGCGATACGGGCAAACGAACAAATAAGTGGCTACGATACAAAGATTGCCGCCAAAAGGCTACCTGAAATATTTAGTTGCGCAGAAACTACGCTGCGCGGTACTTTCAGGTAGCCTTTTTATCTCCGCAGCCAAGCTGCCGCAGGGTTTAGAAATGATTTTTCAATTCGCGTAGGGCGGTGAAGACTTGTTCTTCGCCGTGCAGGTTTTGGCTGCTGAGTTCGGCGGTGCGTGCGGCTACCTGAAAATCGGCGGTGCGCAGGAAGGGGTTGATTTGCCGCTCGTGGGCGAGGGATGTGGGCAGGGTGGGCGTGTGCACGGCGGCGGCCAGGCTGCGGGTGATTTCGGGGTTGTGCGGCTCGATGTGTGCGGCGAAGCGCAGGTTGGCGGCGGTGTATTCGTGGGCCGGGTAGAGCAGGGTGTTTTCAGGTAGCCTGTTGATGCGTTGCAGGGAGGCGAAGAGTTGGGCGGGGGTGCCGTCGAAAACGCGGCCGCAGCCGGCGGAAAAGAGGGTGTCGCCGCAGAAGATATGGGCTTGCCCGCCCGCTTGCAGCAGGTAGCTGAGGTGGGTTTGGGTATGGCCGGGGGTGTGCCAAACTTCCACTTGGCTTTGCCAGAGCGGCCAGCGGCTGCCTTCGCCTACGGTGTGAGTGGCGTGGGGGATGTCGCGGTTGGCGTAAACGCGGCAGTCGGGGAACTGGCGGATGAGCTCGGGTAGGCCGGCGGTGTGGTCGGCGTGGTGGTGGGTAATCCAGATTTGGCGCAGCACCAAGCCGTGGGCTTTCAGGTAGTCTGCTACGGGGGCGGCGTCGCCGGGGTCGATGCAGACGGCTTCGTTGCCTTGTTGGGGCAGCCAGATGTAGTTGTCGGCAAGGGCTTGGATAGGAGTGATTTTGAACATGATGGCGATGTTAATAAATTGACAAAAGGGTGGCCGATTGCTAGCCTTCACAGCATTTTACACGATAAGGGAGCGGCAGATGACTGCTGTGGATTATGTAGTGAATTTGGTGTTGAGCGGGATTTTGATTGTGGGGGCGTATCAGTTTTATTTTTTCACCCAGCGCCACCCGCTGCGGCCGGCGCAGGTGCTGCATTCGCCGCTGGATGAGAAGATTCCGTTTGTGGCTTGGTGGTCGTGGGTGTATAGCTTTTTGTATTATCCGGCGATTTTGTATTTAAACTGGCTGATGGCGGATTCGCGCCAGTTTGTGATGACGGCGTTTAGCTTTTTGATTTTGCTGTTTGTGCAGATGCTGTTTTTCTGGCTGTGGCCGGTGTCCACGCCGCCGCACTGGCGCAGTGTGAACACGGGCAAAACGGTTTCGGAGAAGTTTTTGCTGTTTGTGCAGAAGTTCGACCAATCCACCAACTGCTTCCCGAGCATGCACGTTTCGGTGGCGATGCTCACGGCCATGTATGCCTACCCGAGCATGGGCGCGGTGGCGTTTGCCTTTCCGGTGTTGATCGCGCTTTCCTGTATGTTTACCAAGCAGCACTATCTGATAGATTTGCCCGCCGGCGCGTTTTTAGGCTGGCTGGTGTTTAAGCTGTATGGTTGGCTGATGTTGGGATAAATGAGAAGGCTACCTGAAAGTCCCAGGTAGCCTTTTTTACTGCGAGGGTCAACTAGGAGGCGGCGTTGTTATGCCGCCGTTTGAAGTGTCGGGCTGTTCAAGTTTCCAGGTAGCCTGAAGTCTTTACCAAACAATATGCATTTGGCGCAGGGTGGGTTTATACTCGCTCTGTTTTCAATGGATTGCACGGGCTAAGTCTCAATCTTAAGCAAAGGCGGGCAGGCAATCTGCCATTAAACAACAGGGCATGGTTTTCAGCCTGTTAGGCTGGATAGAGGCTACCTGAAAAATTGGCGCGGATATCAGCGCTCGCGGCGTACGCTTTGCCGCCAGCGGCCGTTCACGAGCCGTTTGGTGGTGATTTCGATGTAAGCGCCGTTGGCTTGTCGGCTATCCCATGTGGTGACGGCGATTTTACGCGGAGCGCGACCAGGGATAATCTGCCAGGTTTCTTCGGCGTGGAAGCAGCAGCCGTCGCGGGCAGCGGTGGTCAGGGTGTGGCGGGCGGCATCCACGCGGAACATACCCATGTAGTCGGAGGCGAGCTCGGTGAGCTCGCGGCTTTTAACGAAGCGACCGGATTGGGTCTGCACGTAGATATCGTAGCTGGGGCTGCTGTAGTAGCCACCATTGCCGTTGCGGATGGCCAGGTCGAGTTTGCCGTCGAAGTTGTAGTCACCCATTTGCACATCACTTGGCCACAATCCATTGTTGTGGAAAGAGAGTTGTTCGCTGCGGAAGCTTTGCGAGAAGCTGCCGTGGCGCAGGGTAACTTGGGCTGGGCCCATGCAAATCATGCCATCTCTGTCGCAGCTGTCGCTTTGCACTTCGGCCTGCCAGCCGGGAGGCAGTTTAGTCGCATCTACAGTTAGACTGCGGGCGTGGGTGGTGAAGGGCAGGATGGCAAGCAGGAGCAGTAGGGTGGGTTTCATGGCGATCTCCAAGGGTGGGGAAAGGGGTTGAGGCAGATTATAGCAGCAAAATCAGGCGGCTGGTTTGGTTTCGGTAGATATGGTTTCAGGTAGCCTTAACCAGCGGTTTTGGCAAAACGGGGCAAATCGGGCATGATTCGGTTTGGACGAACTGCAAACAGGAAAAGGGCAGATGGAGATTTATCTGGTGGGCGGCGCGGTGCGCGATGCCTTGTTGGGGCGGGAAGTGAAAGACCGCGATTGGGTGGTGGTGGGCGCCGATGCGCCGGCCATGCTTGCGGCGGGCTATCAGCCGGTGGGTAAGGATTTTCCGGTGTTCCTGCACCCCGAAACGCATGAGGAATACGCCCTGGCGCGCACCGAGCGCAAAACCGGGCGCGGCTATGCCGGCTTCACTTTCCACACCGAGCCGGACGTTACCCTGGAGCAAGACCTGCAACGGCGCGACCTCACCATCAACGCCATGGCGCAGGATGCAGCCGGGCAGATTATCGACCCTTTCGGCGGGCAGGCCGATTTGGCCGCGGGCATATTGCGCCACGTTTCCCCCGCCTTCGCTGAAGATCCGGTGCGGATTTTGCGCACCGCGCGGTTTGTCGCCCGCTACGGTTTTCAGGTAGCCCCCGAAACCCTGCGCCTGATGGTGGATATGGTGCAAAACGGCGAAGCCGATGCGCTGGTGGCCGAGCGCGTGTGGCAGGAGTTTGCGCGCGGGCTGATGGAAGCGCGGCCGGGGCGCATGATTGACGTGCTGCGCCAATGCGGCGCGCTCGCTGTGCTGCTGCCCGAAGTGGAAGCCTTGTTCGGCGTGCCGCAGCGCGCAGACTACCACCCCGAAATCGACTGCGGCATCCACACCCTGCTTACCCTGCAAAGCGCCGCCGATGCCGGCCTGAGCCTGCCTGAACGCTACGCCGCGCTGCTGCACGATTTGGGCAAAGCCGCCACCCCGCCCGAAATCCTGCCCGCACACCACGGCCACGAGGAAGCCGGCGTGCCGCTGGTGCAGGCCGTTAATCAGCGCTGGAAAGTGCCCAAAGCCTGCGCCGACTTAGCCTTGCAAGTGTGCCGCTGGCACGGGCGGCTGCATAAAGCGGCAGAATTGCGCCCGCAAACCGCCGCCAAAATTTTGCAGCAAACCGATGCCTACCGCCGCCCCGAACGCTTCGCCGCCATGCTCAACGTGTGCCGCGCCGACGCGCAAGGCCGCCTCGGCTTCGAACACGCCGCCTACCCGCAGCGCGAACACTGGCTCGCCCTGCTCGCCGCCGCGCAGCAAACCGACACCGCCGCCATCGCCGCCGCCCACGCCGAGCAACCGCAACGCATCGCCGAAGCCATCGCCGCCGACAGGCTGGCGCGGATTAAACCCTTGCAGGAGGTGTATCGGCGGGAGCAGGAGAGGGCTACCTGAAAAAGTATGGCCGAAGCGTTTTGCTGTTATTTATCGGCAGGCAGCGGTTGCGGCTGAACATCGGGCATCGGCGCGATGGGGCTGAATTGCAGGCCGGTTTGCACGGGGGCGAAGCGGGCGCGGTCGCTTTCTTTGGGCAGGTAGAGGTCGCCTTTATAGCCGCAGGCGCTCAAAAGCAGGGCGGCGGCAAGGGCGGGGGGCAGGGTTCGCATCATCATCAACTCGAAATTGCCTGAAACAGGCGGCTGTGGCAAGATGGCGCATCTTAAACAAAAAAGCCGCCGTGCACAAACCATCATGAACGAAACCGAATTTTTGCGCTATTCCGACCAGTTGTTTGCCCACATCGAAGACCAGCTCGACCAGTGCGGCGCCGATTTCGACTGCGAACACAACGGCAATGTGCTCACCATCGAGGCCGATAACGGCACGCAGATTATCGTAAACCGCCACACGCCGAACCAGGAGCTGTGGATTGCCGCCAAAAGCGGCGGCTACCACTTCGCCCTGCGCGATGGCGAATGGCGCTCCACCCGCGACGGCAGTAGCTTTTTCGCCATGCTGAACGAAGTGTTGGGCGAGGCGGCGGGCGAAACGGTGGAGATTGAGCCGCTGTAGTTTGGGCCGGACGCTTGGTAAAGGCTACCTGAAAATCGATTGTAGATTTTCAGGTAGCCTTTACTCATTAAGGCCGCCGCTTGATTTTATGCAATACCATGCCGATAACGATGGCACAGAGCAGCAGGCCGAAGGCTGCGGGCAGGATAACGGCGTAGCCCGCAGCCTGGCCGTAACGGATGCTCCACAGGATTTTGCCTGCGGCAGCTGCGGCTAGGCAGAACAGCCCGAGGCGCGGTTTGCGCTGCCAGAAGGCGGCGGCAATCAGCGTCAGGCTCAGAACAACCATGCCCGATGCCAAGACTTTGGCCGTATTCCAGCCGCCGAGCAGGAAGTCTTGCTCCATGGACAAAAACTGCCGGATGCGTTCGTTTGGATAGTCGGGCGGGGGAAACCAAAACATACTGCTGAGCAGCAGCAACAAGGTAGCCCAAATACCGGCGTGGCTGCGGCGGTAGGCTGCGAGGCAGAAGGGGATGAGGAACAGCGGGCGGAGGTACCAGCTCAGGGGGTTATGATGCCGGGCGAATGCCCAATGGAAAAAACGGCTGTCGGCAAAAAAAGCGGCAATCAAGGCGGCGCTGAGCAGAGCGAATAGGATGGCGGCTGCACGATCGATGGCTGGTCGGTTCATGGGGCGGCTAATATAGTGAATTAAAATAAAAACGGGGCAAGGCGGCGAGCCGCAGACAGTATGAGCAATACGGCAAGGCGAGCCAACGCGGTAGCATTCTTATTTTAATCCACGATAAAAGGCTACCTGAAAACGGTTTGGATGTTTTCAGGTAGCCTTTGCTTTAGCGGTGTTTGATTGTCCAGCAGCGGTGGATTTTGCGGTTGCGGAAATCTTCGGGCACGGATTGGCGGCTGATTTCGACCACGGCATGGCGTTCGGCCACGGCGGGTTCGAGCTCGAAGCTGCGCAGGTTGTTGGAAAAATAAAGCGTGCCGCCGGGCTCGAGCAGGTGCATGGCTTCGCGGATGAGGCGGGGGTGGTCGCGCTGGATGTCGAGAATGTCGAGCATTTTTTTGCTGTTGGAAAAGCTGGGCGGGTCCATCACGATGAGGTCGAAGCGTTTGCCTTCGGCGGCGGCGTTTTGCAGGTATTGGAAGACGTCGGCGCGGATGATGCGGTGCTGCTCGGGATTGATGCGGTTGAGCTCGAAGTTGCGCCGTGCCCAATCGAGATAGGTGTTGGACAAATCGACGGTTTCGCTGCTAACAGCGCCGCCGGTGGCGGCATATACGCTGAAGCTGCCGGTGTAGGAGAAGAGGTTGAGGAAGCGTTTGCCTCGGGCTTCGCTGCCCACGAGGGCGCGGGTGTTGCGGTGGTCGAGGAAGAGGCCGGTGTCGAGGTATTTGTCGAGGTTTACCCAGAAGGCGCGACCGTTTTCGTGCACGATAAAATCTTCGCCGCTGCGGCCGGTTTTTTCGTATTGGCTGCTGCCGCGCTGGCGGCTGCGCTGTTTGAGGTGGATGTGTTCGGCGGGAAAGCCGGTGATGAATTGTACGGCTTCCACCACTTCGGCCAGCCAGGCTTCGTATTCGGCATGCTGCATGATCCAGCCGGTGTCGTATTCCTGCAGGTGGACGTGGTTGCCGTAGATGTCGATGGCGAAGGGGTATTGCGGGATGTCGCGGTCGTAGAGCCGCCAGGCTTCGATGTTTTGCCGGCGCGCCCATTTGATGAGGTGCTTGGCGTTTTTGCCCAGCCGGTTGGCAAAGGCGGTGATTTCACTCATGTGAGGGCTACCTGAAAAGTGGAAAAGGAGTGCGGCTATTTTACGGTTAATTGCCCCGTCGCTCCAAACGGGTAACTGTGGCTTTCAGGTAGCCTTTTCGGTAGATATAGTGAATTAACAAAAAACAGTACAGCGTTGGCTTGCCTTGCCGTAACGTGTGTACTGTCTGCGGCTCGCCGCCTTGTCCTGATTTTTGTTAATTCACTATAGGTGTCAATCCAAAGATTTTGCTTGACCGATTCCAAGCAAACGCCTAATATGCCGCCTCTTTTTTTGTTCGAAGCCATCGTCTTCAGCCCCCGCAGTTTTACAGCTGCGTCTGTTTGCCGCATTTTGCGTGCAATCCTTCTCTGCTTCGCAGGTTGTCGCCGATGCCACTCCAAGCGCTTTGCTTGCGACAATCTTTTGCGTAACCTCCAGCGGCTGCCCTCGTTTTCTTTGCTGCATGAGCCCGTTTTGCCGTACTGCCTGTACCGTTTGCGGCCTGCCCTAGTATGGAAAGCGAAGGAATCACGCCTCTTTCTGTTAGCGCATCCTTTTGCTTCGCGGCTGCCCGTTTTGTGCGGGCGGAAAGTATTGTTGTCTTTTTTGGAAACACATGACCATCCAATTCAGCGACCTGCTGCACGATAAAAACCTGCTCGCCGCCCTGCGTTCCGCGGGCTACATCGAGCCCACCCCCATCCAAACCCAAGCCCTGCCTGCTGCCATTGAAGGCCGCGACATCATGGCTTCGGCGCAAACCGGCTCCGGCAAAACCGCCGCTTTTCTGCTGCCCAGCCTGCAGCGCATCACCCGCCGCAGCGACAAGCCCGGCAAAGGCCCGCGCATCCTCGTGCTCACGCCCACGCGCGAGCTGGCGGCGCAGGTGGAAAAAAACGCCAAAATCTACGCCCAAAACATGAAATGGCTGCGCACCGTTACCCTGGTGGGCGGCTCGTCTTTCGGTTTTCAAATCAAAGCGCTGGCCAAGCCGATTGATTTGGTGGTGGCCACGCCCGGCCGCCTGATGGACCACATGCGCAGCGGCCGCATCGATTTCGACCGCCTCGAAGTGCTGGTGCTCGACGAAGCCGACCGCATGCTAGATATGGGCTTTATCGACGACATCGAAATCATCGTGGCCGCTACGCCCGAAAGTCGCCAAACCCTGCTCTTTTCTGCCACTTGGGACGGTGCCGTGGGCAAACTCGCCCGCCGGCTCACCAAAAATCCCGAAGTGATTGAAATCGAACGAGAAGACAACCAAGGCAAAATCGACGAGCAGCTCTTTTACTGCGACGATAAAAACCACAAAAACCGCCTGCTCGACCATATTTTGCGCGATGCCAATATCGACCAGTGCATCATCTTCACCAGTACCAAAGCCATGAGCGAACAGCTGGCCGACGAACTCTACGAAAAAGGCTTCGCCGCCAACTGCCTGCACGGCGACATGCCGCAAAACTGGCGCAACCGCACGCTGATGGATTTGCGCAAAGGGCGTATCAAAGTGTTGGTGGCCACCGATGTGGCCGCGCGCGGCATCGACGTGCCCAGCATCACCCACGTGATCAACTACGACCTGCCCAAACAGGCCGAAGACTACGTGCACCGCATCGGCCGTACCGGCCGCGCCGGCCGCCACGGCCTCGCCCTCACTTTCGCGGAAGTGAACGAATATATGGCGGTGCACAAAATCGAAAAATACCTCGGTCGCAAGCTGCCCGAGTTCACCATCGAAGGCATGGAGCCCACCCGCAAGCGCAGCAAAGCCCCGCGCAAAGCCAAAGGCGGCGGCTGGAAACAAAAAGGCGGCCGCAAGCCCAGCGGCAGCGGCAAACCCTTCGGCCGCCCCGCTGGCAACCCGCGCGGTAAAGCCCGCAAACCGGCCGCTCAAGGCCGCCGCGCCTGATATGGTTGAACCATTTTCCCCCTGGTAGGCGAAGCGACGCAGCAGGGGAAAATAAGTGTTTGAGCTATGGCCGGCTCAGTAGCAGCGGGCCGTAAAGAATAAAGGCTACCTGAAAATTGGGAAGCGGCACGAAATTGCCGGATTGTTTTCAGGTAGCCCTTAGTTTGCTCGAACGATTGGCTTGTTTGCCCGGCTTAAAGTAAGATGATTGGCTGTTGGAGTGTAGCGAGAACGCTTCCCTGTGCATGAACACTGTGTCGGGGAGACGCCTAAAGCCAAACCCAAAAATACCGCTTTCCGAGCAGATTGCAAAACAGCCAATCTACGGCACATTGTGCCGTAAACGTAAACTGCGGCTCAAACATCTCGTTTCACGGGATGGCCTGATTTCTATTTTGAACGGCGATACCGTTTGGGCTACCTGAAAACAGATGGCGTTGCTGATGTCTGCTTTACAGTAGTCCTATTGTTTTAACTTCATTGAGGCTTCGTTTTCAGGTAGCCTGTTCCATCATTTTCCCCAACCCTGCCGCTTATTGCCGCAGAAGAACCGTTGATGAATATCACGAGTTAGGAGTGTAACCGTATGAAAAACCAACGAAACTCTAATAAACATAATCCGCGCCGTGCCGATGAAAAAGCTTCAGGTAGCCCTAAGCGCCAGCAGCGGCCCGAAGCTGAGAAAGCGCCGAAAACCCGCGTGGCACGGGCAAAGAAGCTGGCGGTGCGCCCGGCTAACCAAAAAGTGCAGAGCCAAGTGCGCCGTTTGCAGGAACAGCGTTCCGATTTGAGCGGCATCGAGCCGGTGCGCCTACAAAAGGCACTGGCCGCTTCGGGCGTGGGTTCGCGCCGCGAGATGGAGGAATGGATTCAGAACGGTTGGGTAACGGTGAACGGCAAGGTGGCGCAGCTGGGCGATAAGGTGCGGCCGGAAGACCAGGTGTTGGTGAAAGGCAGCGTGATCAAGCTGAAATGGCTGGATCGATTGCCGCGTATCATTTTGTATTACAAGCAGGAAGGCGAGATTGTGTCGCGCGACGACCCGCAGGGGCGCGTGAGCATTTTCGACCGCCTGCCGCAGGCAGCAAGCAGCCGTTGGGTGGCCATCGGCCGCTTGGACATCAATACCAGCGGCCTGCTGATTCTTACCACTTCCGGCGAGCTGGCTAACCGCTTTGCCCACCCGAGCTTCGAAGTGGAGCGCGAGTATGCGGTGCGCGTGTTGGGCGAGCTGGGCATGGACGAGATGCGCCTGCTCACCAGCGAGGGCGTGATGCTGGAAGACGGCCTGGCGCGGGTGGAACGCATCCACAGCCAGGGCGGGGAAGGCGCGAACAAATGGTATAATGTGGTGCTCAAAGAGGGGCGCAACCGCGAAGTGCGCCGCATTTTCGAGCATTTCGGCCTTACGGTGAGCCGCCTGGTGCGAACCGGCTTCGGGCCGATTGGTTTGCCCAACCGATTGAAGCGCGGGCAGTTTTATGAGCTGAACGCGGCGGAAGTGGCCTCAGTGATGAAGTGGGCGGATTTGCCGCTGCCGGATAGCCGTCGCCGGCCTGGCTGACGGTATGCTGCCAAAGGCTACCTGAAAAATTAAATAGCCGCTTTCCTATTGTTCTTTAACGAGTTATGAAACAGCCCAACCGCATCGATTCCCAGCCGGCATTTTTGCTGTCGGCCACGCCGTGGCGCGAAACCAGTCTGCTGGTGGAGCTGTTTAGCCGCGATTATGGGCGGGTGGCGGTGGTGGCGCGCAGCGCACGCAAGCGGCAGAGCGAATTACGAGGCGTGTTGGTGCCGTTTGTGCCGGTTCAGGTGGCCTGGTATGGCAAGGAAGAGTTGAGAACGCTGCATCGCGCCGAATGGCTGGGCGGCTGGCCGCAGCCGCAGGGCAGGGCGCTGCTGAGCGGGCTGTATGTAAATGAATTGGTGCAGAAACTCACTGCCCGAGAAGACCCGCAGCCTGCGTTGTATGAGGCCTTGCAGCAGGTGATGCGTACTTTGTGCACCGAACCGAACCATGCCGCCGTGCTGCGCCGTTTTGAGTGGATATTGCTCACGTTGGCGGGCTACGCGCCGGACTTGCAGAAAGATAGCACAGGATGTTCAGTGGAAGCCGACCGGCAATACTGGCTGCGGCCGGAACATGCGGTGCTGCCGCTGGATCAGCGGCATAGCCTGCCATCGGCAGAGGCGCAGCCGGGTGTGGCTGTAGATGGCGATGTGTTGATTCAGCTGCAAAACGGCGAATTTACCAATGCCGCCGCTTTGCAACAAGCACGTCGGATTACGCGTATGCTGCTGGATTTCCGCCTGCCGGAAGGGATTAAATCGCGGCAGGTGTTGCAGCAGATGCAGGTTTTCAGATAGCCTTTATCAATAGTTTTAGATAAGCAAACCATTAAGTTGTACGTGTTGGATATGTAGAAAATCATGGGTATTACGTCGCGTGGCGAAGGCGATTCACGGTAAACTTTAACGGCCGTCCGCCGTCTATATCTCACTGTGTGGCGGTAGTTTCGATGCTGTTTTGCTTGCCGACATTATGTGCAACATTAGTAACATGGTTTTTTATCTGAACAAGCGGTTAATCGTGCACCTGTTTTTCGTTCCCTGCTTGAAAGCGGGGAAATCACGGCGTTTAAGTGATGATTTGTATAGTTGCAGTATTGACCATATCTTGGAAAAGCTTTGTGGTAATGGCATGCCGGTTGCTAGGTATGGCTACGGCGTGAGTCATAAAGCTAAATTGCCAAATTCGATACCCGAAAGGAAAGAATATGCTGTTGGGCGTTAATATCGACCACGTTGCCACCTTGCGTAATGCACGCGGTACGCGCTATCCCAGCCCGTTGGAGGCGGCTTTGGTCGCCGAAACCCACGGCGCGGATTTGATTACCCTGCATCTACGCGAAGATCGGCGCCATATCAAAGATGCAGATGTGTTTGCCATCAAGCAGGCGATCCGCACCCGTATGAATTTGGAAATGGCGCTGACGGCAGAAATGCTGGATAACGCTTTGCAGGTACAGCCGGAAGATGTGTGTATTGTGCCGGAAAAACGGCAGGAGGTAACCACTGAAGGCGGCTTGGATGTGTTGGCACAACAGCAGACGGTAGCAGAGTTTACGCAGCAATTAAACGCTGCCGGCATCCGTGTTTCGTTGTTTATCGATGCGGATGAACAGCAAATCAAGGCTGCTCGTGATGTTGGAGCTCAAGCTATTGAACTGCATACCGGCGCGTATGCCGATGCAGTTTCACATGCTGTTCGGCAAAACGAATTGCTGCGTTTGGAAGAAGCGGCATATTTTGCTTCCGAATTGGGTTTGGTGGTAAATGCCGGACACGGGTTGACGATTCACAACGTAGCGCCGGTGGCGCGGATTCTGCCGATTCGTGAGCTGAATATCGGTCATGCACTCATTGCGCAGGCTGTGTTTTTGGGCTTGCCGAAAGCGATACACCAAATGAAGGATGAGATTTATCAGGCGCGGAGTCAGCCGGATTAGAGGTAAGAGAAATTATAATTATGAGTTGGGATACGATTCAGAATGAAGAATAATAAGAAAAATGGAGTTTTATGGCGATGAATAAATCAAACGTAAGTGGGTTTACTTTAGTTGAGCTGATGATTATTATTGCATTGATTGCTATTTTGGTTACTCTATCATATCCAAGTTATGAGGCTTTCATGCGAAGGGTTCATATGGAGGAGGCTAAGGCAAGTATCATGGTAAAGGCTAGGGATATGGAGCGCTTATATGCCAGTAAAAGGACCTTTACCGATTCAAGTAGCCCAGCGACAGATCCGGTTGATACGGAGTACTTTACTATTGATTTCGCACCAGGTAGTCCCAAGGCAGATAGCTACGAAATTATTGCAAAACCGAAAAATCCTCGTGAAACGCAAGCTCTTTACTACAATAGCATAGGTATTCTCAGTCGTTGCAATGCCTCTACAATGCAGGACTGCGAGCAATACTAATAGTAACAGGATATTTCATTTTTTTCTAAAGCCGTTTATACTGCGTGTCCTAATAATTATCTAAAGGAGTAGTAATATGAACGGTTTATCTGTTTGCACCAAACGCGGTTTCACACTGATGGAGCTGATGATCATTATTGCCATAGTGGCGATTTTGGCAGCCATTGCGTATCCTTCATACCAATCGTTTGTGCGAAAATCCCGTTTGGAAGAGGCGAATGCTGCTTTGTTGGAGAATAGTCGGGCGATGGAGCGTTTCTATACGAGAAACCGCACTTTTAAAGCCACTTCCACTACTTGGCCGGTGTTGGCGGTTAGTCAAACGCAGCATTTCTGTATTAAATTCCAAGGCAATGCGCGCGGGGTGTTGGGAGATAAATATACAATTAAAGCCGTGGCTTTTGATGTGAATAAAGAGCCACGGGTTTTATTGATTAACCAAGATCAAACGGTACGGATTTGCCAAAGTAGTCGTAGCCGTTGTGATAATAAAGAAGTGTTTTCCGGCGGTAATAATATCGACCAAGAATGCGAATTATTGCATTAGTTTTTCTTTAATTAAAATTCAAATTTTGATGAGTATTACTCTTTGATGAGCATTACTCTTTATATTACAACAAAAAATTCAAAATGCCGATTACGCACGCATGATTCAAAGCAATATCGCTCCTTTCAGCCCGGCAGAAACCGATCTGCTGGCTGAAATTTTGAGTAGTTACGAATTTGATGTGGTGCAGCAGCAGGCGCTGGTGCAGGCTGTTATGCAGCAGTCCCGTTTCGATCCGGATGCCTTCCACCAAGAGTTCGACGATGAAGACGTAACCGGCATTTGCCCGCATTGCATCAACCCGCCCATGCCGCCGTTACGTGATTATTTGGTATGGCGTCAAACGCTGGCCAAACAGGCTACCTGAACATTTCAGGTAGCCTTCTTCCCTGTATAATCAAACAATAATTTTATCTGGAAAACCCATGCGTATCATTTCTGCCAATGTAAACGGCATCCGTTCTGCCTATAAAAAAGGCTTCTATGAATACCTGGCCGCAAGTGGCGCCGATATCGTTTGCGTGCAGGAGCTCAAGGCTCAAGAAGCCGATTTGGACGACAGCATGAGGGCCCCGCACGGTATGCACGGCGTTTGGCACTGCGCCGAAAAGCGCGGCTATTCCGGCGTGGCGCTGTATAGCAAGCGCGAGCCGGACCGCGTGCAAACCGGCATGGGTATTGCCGAATTCGATGCCGAAGGCCGTTTCGTGCAGGCCGATTTCGGCAATTTGTCGGTGATTTCGCTCTACTTACCCTCAGGCAGCAGTTCGGAAGAGCGCCAGCAGGTAAAGTTCCGTTTCCTAGAAGCCTTCTACCCGATGCTGCGTGAGCTGCAAACTCAAGGCCGCGACATCGTGATCTGCGGCGATTGGAATATCGCACACCAAAACATCGACTTGAAAAACTGGAAAGGCAACCTGAAAAACTCCGGTTTCCTGCCTGAAGAGCGCGAGTGGATCGGCAAAGTGATTGCCGAACTGGGCTGGGTGGATACTTGGCGCACGCTTTATCCCGAAACGCCCGGCTACACCTGGTGGAGCCAGCGCGGCCAGGCCTATGCCAAAGACGTGGGCTGGCGCATCGACTACCAAATGGCCACGCCCGCCCTAGCCGAGCGCGCCCGCTCCGCCCATGTTTATAAGCAGGAGAACTTCTCCGATCACGCCCCGCTGGTGGTGGATTACGATTATCCGCTGTAGCGGATGCCGGCGTTCCGGTTTTTTAGAAATCCGGCATGTCGGAAAACCTGTTTCAGGTAGCCCGCATCTTGCCCGGCAGGCTGCCTGAAAAGCCGATTGTTTATATTAAGCATTTGATAATTTTGAACCGTATGTTTTCAGGTAGCCTGTATTTTTGTTGAACAGGCTACCTGAAACCGCGGAAACCAACCCAAGGAAACACCATGTATTTTGTAGACCGCAGCGCCGTGGTGGTGAAGCCCACCGAAGCCTTCCTCGCCTGGCTCAAAAGCACCGGCGACGACCTGCCCGACCTCACCCTTGCCCAAATCCGCAGCAACTGCAGCGTGTATCTGTTGGCGCAGGCCGATACGCCCGAAGAGAGCGCCGGTCTGTTTGGCGAACGTTGGCGCGAGGTATTCAGCGGCGAGATTGCTTCGTGGGAAGTGCCGCAGGAGCAATGGCCGGAGCTCACGCCCGAGCTGTTTGCCCGCTTTTTCGACCTCGAATTCCACGACATGGTGCTGGACACGGATGACGACGATATCCGCGTCAGCCCCGTGGTGGACAACATGATGTAGCCGCCGTGCAGCCTTTTCAGGTAGCCTTCCGGCCTTCGCGGTTGCAGCGTGTGCTGCAGTCGGCTGCATGGGCGTGGCTGGCCGTTATTTGGCTGCTGTACTTCTCCGGCTGGCCGCGCCCGCTCGGCCTCGCGCTCACCGCTTTCGCCGCTTGGTATGCCCTGCGCCGGCCGTTGCCCATCGGCAGCCTCACAGTGGGCAGCGGCGGCGAGGCCGTGCTGTTTTTGCAGCCGCAGCAAATCGCTGTGGCGGCCACCCTGCGCGGCGGCGTGGTGCTGGCGTGGCTGCAAATCCTGCATTGGCAAACTGACGGCGGCCGGCAGATTTACCAAGCCGTTTGGCCGGATTCCGCCGATGCCGAAGGCCTGCGCCGCCTGCGCGTGTGGGCGCGTTGGGGGCAGGCGCGGAAGAAACGGAGCAAGCCGGCGGATATACGGGATTCCCGCTAACAACGGCCGTGCCAACGCGACATATTCTATTGGCTTTTTCATTGCATACAGGACTCAACCCTATGACCAATTCCAACCACCTTATCCTGCCCAGCCGTTTCGGTTTTGCCGAAACGCTGATCGTGTTGAAGCAGGCTTTTGCTGCCAAGCAAATTACCCTGTTTGCCGAAATCCCGCATTCCGCGCTGGCCGCCGAACACGGCCTGCCGCTGGCGCCCGCCAGCCTGCTGATTGTCGGCCACCCGGCCAAAGGTACGCCGCTGATGCAGGCCGATTTGCTGCTGGCCGCCGAGCTGCCGCTAAAAGTGTTGGTGTACGAGCAAAACGGCTGCGTGCAGGTGCTGTACCGCCGCGTGTTGTCGCTGGTGGCGGGGCGCGGTTTGGATGCGGCTGAAACTGCCGCCGCGCAAATCGATGCCGACACGGGTGCACTGATTGCTGCCGCGCTGGAGAGTGTGCTGGGCTGAATTCCGCTGCGGTATAATGCGGCGACAAAAGGCTACCTGAAAAGGTTTAACCGTTTTCAGGTAGCCTTCATCAGTTAAAGCAGGCTACCTGAAAGCGCCGTTCAAAATCCGGGCCAGCAAGTGCTTGGCGCAGTAAAGCAACCGACACCATTATTTTCAGCTAGCCTTCACCAAGCCGCCCGTACGGCATACAGGCTACCTGAAAACCCGTTTAGCATTTTCAGGTAGCCCCTTAAACAAGGTTGAACAAATGAAAACACTCTCTCAATGGCTCGCCCACCTTGAAACCGCCTATACCGGCGGCACCGCCCACAGCCACGGCAGCATTGATTTAGGCTTGGAGCGCGTGCGCGCGGTGAAAGAGCGGATGGGTTTGCAGCCGCAATGCCCCGTAATCGTGGTGGCCGGCACCAACGGCAAAGGCTCGGTGTGCGCCTTTTTGGAAAGCATCTACCGCGCCGCCGGGTTCAAAACCGGCATGCTCACCAGCCCGCACATTCTGCGCTACAACGAGCGCATCTGCGTGAACGGCCAGCCCGCCGCCGATGAAACCATTGCCGCCTCTTTCGAGCGCATCGAGGCCGCACGCGGCGACACCGCGCTTACTTATTTCGAGTTCAACACCTTGGCCGCCGTGGATATTTTCCGGCGCGCTGAAACCGATGTGATGATTCTGGAAGTCGGGCTCGGTGGCCGGTTGGACGCGGTGAATATTTTTGACGGTGACGTAGCGGTGGTAACGTCGGTGGATTTGGATCACCAAGCCTTTTTAGGCGACACAGTGGAGCAGGTGGCCTTTGAAAAGGCGGGCGTATTCCGCGCGGGCAAACCCGCTGTCTGCGCCCAAAACCCACCGCCCGAATCGCTGCGCCGCCACGCCGAAGCCATCGGCTCCGACCTCTTGCTGGCCGGTCGCGATTTCGGCTTCAGCAAGCTGGAGCAGCAACAATGGTCGTTTCACTTTCATCCCGAACGCAGCCGCCTGTTTTCAGGTAGCCGCAACCGCAACGCGCTGCCTTTTCCCGCCCTGCGCGGCGGCTATCAGCTGGGCAATGCCGCCTGCGCGCTGGCCGTGCTCGAATGCCTGAATGCACGGCTGCCGGTGGATATCGGCGCCATCAAACGCGGGTTGTTGCTGGTGAGCCACCCCGGCCGTTTCCAGGTGTTGCCCGGCCGCCCGCTCACCATATTGGATGTCGGCCATAATCCGCACGCCGCCCGCGCTTTGCGTCGCAGCCTGATGGCGCTGCCGTTTACCGAAAAACGGCTGGCGGTGTTCAGTATGTTGGCCGATAAAGATATCGACACTGTGGTTTCCCTGCTGCAAGACCAGTTCGACGAATGGTTGGTTGCCCCGCTGCCGTTGCCGCGCGGCCTCTCGGTGGAAGCATTGCAGCAGCATCTGGAAGCGGCGGGAGCGGCCAATGTTCGCCTGTTTGCCAGCGTGGGCGAGGCCTATCGCGCTGCCTTATCGGAGGCTGGGGAAAATGATAGAATTGTCGTATTTGGTTCGTTTCACACGGTGGCCGAAGTGATGGGCGCACCGCAACAGGAATAAGAAATTATGCCCCCCCAGTCCAACCCTAATTGGCGCCATCTGGAAGAATACGAGCAGATTAAGCGCAAAAACCGCCGCCGCTTGGTGGGCGCGCTGCTGCTCACCACGGTGGTGGCGCTGCTGCTGGCCAAAGTGATGGGCAGCAGCAAAAATACTGCCGCGCCGGGCGAAATCACCGTGAGCGGCGGTAGCGAAACCGCTGCTTCTATGGTGGTGGAAACCCAACCGCTACCCGAGCCTGTGGCCGAAGTGCCGACCGGTGCTGATACTTCGGTGGAAATGCAGCCGCAGCCTGTGTCGGCGCCGGTTGTTGAGCCGGAAGCAGTGGTTGTGGAGCCTGCTCCGCCTGCGCCACAGCCCGTGCAACCGGCCAAGCCGGTGGAGGCGCGCACCATGGTATTGCCCAATCCTCTGGCCAATTCCGGCAACGCGGCTAATCCGCAACCAAGCCGACCGGCTGCACCGCCGGTACGGGCGGAAAGCAAGCCTGCGCCGCAGCTGCGTGTAGAAGCCAAGCCGGTGCCTGCCGAGCCGCGCGCGCAACAGGCGGAAAACAATAAACCGGCGGCCCAGCCGCAGGCCAAGCCAGCCGTGCCGGAAACCCCGCGCCGCGCCGAGGGCGTAAAAACGCAAACGCCGGCTGCGCAGCCGAATGAGCGCCGCCCCGAAAGCAAACCGGCCGAACCGAAGCCGACCGAACAGAAACCAGCCGAGCGCCGCCGCCCAGCCGAACGCCGGCAGGAACGTAAGCCAAACGGCAACCGCCTCTCGCCGGAAGATATTTTGAACAACCGCGCTGCCAACCATGTGGCTGGAAATGGCAAAGCTGCCGATAATCAAGCGGCGCAGACGGAGCGGCGCATGGTGATTCAGGTGGGTGCTTACACCACCGAAGAGCAGGCACGCGCCGTGCAAAAACGGTTGGCCGATGCGGGCGTAAGCGCCTATGTGGCGCCGCCGGCCAACAAAGGCGGCAACGCACTCTATCGCGTGCGCACCGGCTCATATCCCAACCGCCAGGCCGCCGGCCAGGCAATGGGCAAAATTAAATCGCAGGGGCTGGACGGCATCCTGCTGGAGCGCTGATGACTCTGTTTGATTATTTCGCGCTGCTGGTGATTGCGGCGTTTACCCTGATTTCGCTGTTTCGCGGCGTGGTGGCGGAATTGGTGGGCTTGGTTTCTTGGCTGGGCTCGCTGCTGGCAGCCAAGCTGCTTGCTCCATCAGTGGGCGACTGGCTTTCAGGTAGCCTCAAACCGCATGCGCTGGCGGTGGTGGCAGCATTTATTGGTGTGTTTCTGCTGGCCAGGCTGCTGTTCCGACTGCTGCAAACCTTGCTCACTTCGTCTGCCGGCGCGGCCGGGCTGGGCGGGGCAAACCGCCTGCTCGGCGGCGTGTTCGGCGCGGTGAAGGGAGTGCTGGCGGTAACGCTAGCGGTGTTGGCTTGCGCGTTTACCGATTTGCCAAAGAGCGAGGAATGGCGGCATTCGCAAACCGCATTTGTTTTCGAGGGCTTGGCCCAATTGGCCGTGCCGTATCTGCCGCCGTTTATGGCGGATCGTGTCGACTACCGGCAAGAGCCGGGGGAGTGAGTTTATGTGTGGCGTGTTGGGCATGGTGGCCTTTGAGCCGGTAAATCAGTTGCTGTATGACGGCTTACAGGTGTTGCAGCACCGTGGGCAGGATGCTGCCGGTATCGTAACCGCCGAGGGCGAGATGCTCCATATGCACAAAGACACCGGCATGGTGCGCGACGTGTTCCGCACACGCGATATGCGCAACCTAGTGGGCAACGCCGGCATCGCCCATGTGCGTTATCCCACCGCCGGCAATGCCGCCAGCAGCGCTGAAGCGCAGCCCTTTTATGTAAATTCGCCCTTCGGCATCGTGCTGGCACACAACGGCAACCTCACCAACACCGATGAGCTCAATGCCAACCTGTGCCGCCGCTATCTGCGCCACATCAACACCGGCTCCGATTCCGAAGTGCTGCTCAATGTGTTGGCCAGCGAGTTGCAGCACGTGATCGGCAGCCGCAGCAAGCTGGAAGTGGCCGATGTGTTTGACGCCGTGGCTGCACTCAACCGCCAAGTGCGCGGTGCATACGGCGTGGTGGCGCTGATTGCCGGCTACGGCATGCTCGCCTTCCGCGACCCGCACGGCATCCGCCCGCTGGTGTTGGGCAAATCTACCGACGAAGCGGGGCGCACCGCTTATATGGTGTCTTCCGAATCCATCGTTTTCCCCGGCCTGGGCTATGAATTGGTGCGCGATATTGCGCCGGGCGAAGCTGTGTTTATCGGTTTTAATGGTGAGTTTCACAGCCGCCAATGTGTCGAAGTGTCGCGCCTCTTGCCCTGCCTGTTTGAATACGTTTATTTTGCTCGCCCCGATTCCGTGATGAATGGTGTGTCGGTGTACCAAGCGCGGCTCGATATGGGTGTAACCCTGGCCGAAAAAGTGAAACGTAGCCTGCCAGTAGGAGAAATCGACGTGGTAATGCCCATACCGGATACCAGCCGCCCTAGTGCTTTGCAGCTGGCCATGCACCTGGGCAAGCCCTACCGCGAAGGCCTTATTAAAAACCGCTACATCGGCCGCACCTTCATTATGCCCGGCCAAGCCACGCGCAAAAAATCCGTGCGCCAGAAGCTCAATCCCATCGACAGCGAAGTTGCTGGCAAATCTGTGCTGCTGGTAGACGACTCCATCGTGCGCGGTACTACCAGCCGCGAGATTGTGGAAATGGTGCGCGTCGCCGGAGCACGGAAAGTGTATTTTGCCTCCGCCGCCCCCGAAGTGCGCTACCCCAATGTATATGGCATCGATATGCACACTCGCAACGAGCTGATTGCCAGTGGCCGCAACATCGAACAAATCGCCATCGAAATCTCCGCCGACGGCGTAGTGTTCCAAGATTTGGGCGACTTGGAGAACGTGGTGCGAGCACTCAATCCTGCCATTGAAGGTTTCGACAGCTCCTGCTTCAACGGCTGCTACGTGACCGGTGACATCGACGAAGGCTACCTGAAACACCTTGAACGTAAAAAAGACAGCAACACGGCCCCTGCCGGCCAGATGGAACACAGCATCCGTGTGGATTCGCTACGGGAATAATAAATGGCGGAAGCCGGCTTTCGAGGCCGGCTTCTTTGGTTTGGCGGGGTAGGGCAATTTCAGGTAGCTTTGCCGGCAGATGAACAGGCTACCTGAAAACCGGATAATACGCCTGTTATCGTGAACTAACAAAACCGGTACAGCGCTGGCTTGCCTGGCCGGATGTGTTTATTACTTGTGGCTTGCCACCTTGAGCCAATTTTGTTAATCCGTCATATCGCGCCGCAAAGCAGCCTTAGCTAGGTTCAGACATCGCCCCACTTCGTTGAAGCTCCGTTTTCAGGTAGCCTTTCCCTCAGGAGACCAAGTGATGAGTAACAAAAAACGTATCTGCCAAGAGCAGCAAACCTTCGATAATCTCTACCAGCCGCAGGAGCAGGAAATACTGGTGCTTACTGATAGCAGTAGCGGCGGTGGTGCGGGCAAGGGCGGACGCGATGTGTTGTGGACGGCCAGCCGCCATTGTGCCGCCTATATCGATGCCGACGGCCAATGCCACCGCCAAACCGTGCGGCTCGAATGGCTGGTGGAAAGCACCGCCCCCGAACACTACCGCTTCTCCCTGCGCCCCAACTGCATCTACCGCCTGCGCGTGCGGCCGCAGCGTGAAGACAGAGACTTTTCCATGCCTTGCTTTATGTTGTTGGAAATCTTGAAAGAAAACCCGGATTCGCCCGACTTGCAGGCCGAGCTGGAGCATTATCTGACACCGGTGGTGTTGAACGAGCCGGGCATCGGCCAATTTACCCTCAACCGCGATTTCGCCAGCTTTGAAGGCAATGCCGATTGGTTGGGACAGGAAGTGCATATTTTGCTTGATGTCGATGCCGGCTATGAAGAAAGCGCTAATCAAGCCCTCGCCCTATTGCGCCGACTGCACAGTCAAGCTGCTGAATTCGACCGCCGCTGGCGCCGTTTTGCCGCCGAACAGCTGCTGGAAGACGCGGTAAATTGGCAGGAGGAAACCGACGAGCCAGTCGTGCCGCCGGAAAGCCTGGATGCTGAAGCGTTTGCGCGTTGTATCGAATTGTCCGAGCTCACATTACAGGAAGAAGGGTTCACTGCCTACTACGACGATGGCGATTTATTTTTCGGACACGTGATTCTGGTGGAAGGCGGGAAAGACGGCGAGCTGGATGATGCGTATATTGCGGGCTGAGGTTTTCGCTCCGCAGAAACTCGCGGTGCTCGTTTCAAATTCGTTGAAGCTCGCGCTTTCAGGTAGCCTTAAAGTTTGACTACACATTAGGTTATTACAATTTTATGACCCCATACGACTACTGCCATCAAAAAGCCGAAGAGAGCGGCTCCAGTTTTCTGGCCGGCTTCCGCTTTCTGCCGCCGGAAAAACGCCGCGCCATGACTGTGCTGTATGCCTATTGCCGCGAACTCGACGACGTGGCGGACGATTGTGCCGACCCGGCCGTGGCGGCGCAAACGCTGGCCTGGTGGCGGCAGGATGCGGCCAAGGTGTTTCACAGTGCGGCCTTGCCGGAGCATCCGGTCAATCAGGCCATGCGCGAAGTGGCGCCGGCCTACGGGCTACCTGAAAACGAATTGACTGCCGTGATTGACGGCGTGGAAATGGACTTAACCCCGGCGCGTTATGCCGATTTTGCCGCCTTGCAGCAATACTGCCAGCGCGTGGCCGGGGTGGTTGGGCGGCTGATTGCCCGCATCCTCGGTTTTCAAGATGCCGCCGTGCTGGATTATGCCGACAAAATGGGTTTGGCCCTGCAGCTCACCAACATCATCCGCGACGTGGGCGAAGATGCGGTGGCCGGGCGGATTTACCTGCCGGTGGAAGATTTGCAGCGCTTCAACGTGCCCGCCGCCGATTTGCTGCAACGCCGAAACAGCCAAGAGTTTGCCGAGCTGATGGCTTTTCAGGTAGCCCGTACCCGCCAAACCTACCGTGAAGCCGTGGCCTTGCTGCCTGCTGCTGAGCGGCGCGGCCAGAAGGCCGGGCTGGTAATGGCCGCCATCTACTACGCGCTCTTAAACGAAATCGAGCGCGGCGGTGCAGCCAATGTGTTGCGCTACAAGCTGGCGATTCCGAAGCCGCGCAAGGCACGGATTGCCCTGAAAACCTGGCTCTTGGGGTTTAAGCCGTGAGCGCCGCGCCGCGTGTGGCGGTTATCGGCGGCGGCTGGGCCGGGCTCGCGGCGGCGGAAGCGCTGTGCGGTCGGGCGCAAATCACTCTGTTTGAGGCCGGGCGGCAGTACGGCGGCCGTGCCCGCGCGTTGGGCGGCGGCAGCGGTTTTGCCCATGCCGACAACGGCCAGCATATTTTGGTGGGCGCGTATCGGCAGGTGCTGGATGTGCTGGCGCGCTGCGGCGTGCGCGAAGAAGAGGCGTTTTTGCGCCTGCCGCTGCAATGGCATTTGGCCGACGGCCTGCAGTTTGCCGCCCGCCGCCTGGGTGCGCCGCTGCATTTGCTTTTCGGCGTGCTGGGCGCACGCGGCATCGGTTGGGGCGAGAAAACGGCGCTGCTGCGCCAGATGCGCGCCTTGCAAGGCCTGTGCTTGGTGGAAGACGTTCCCGTGGCTGCCTGGCTGCGGCAGCAGCAAGTGTCGCACCGTTTGCAGCAGCAGTTTTGGCAGCCTTTGGTGTGGGGCGCGATGAACACCGCTTTGGAGCAAGCTTCGCTGCAACGCCTGCAAAACGTGCTGCGCGACGGAGTGTGGGCGGAGCGCGCAGCCAGCGATTTCTTGCTGCCCAAGCAGGATTTGGGGCAGCTGTTTGCTGAGCCGGTGTGCCGCCGCTTGCAAAAATACGGCGCACAAATCCGGCTGGAAACGCGCGTGCCGCAGATTGAACAAACGCTTTCAGGTAGCCTGTTGGTGAACGGCGAAACCTTTGATGCCGCCGTGTTGGCCGTTGCGCCCTATCATGTGCCGCCCCTGCTGCCAGAAGCCGCCCCGCCCGAGATTGCTGCTGCGCTGGATGCCTTGGCCTACCACGCCATCACCACCGTGTATTTGCGTTATCCCGTTGCGCCCGAGCTGCCCGCGCCGATTACCGGCCTGGCCGAAGGCACGGCGCAATGGTTTATCGACCGCGATGCGCTCGGCTTCGGGCGCGGCGAAGTATCCGCCGTGATTTCCCTGTCCGACCAATACGGCAAACTTGGCCGCGAAGAGTGGATCAGGCGCGTGCAGCACGATTTGCGGCGCGTTTGCCCGCACTTGCCGCGCCCCGGTGCCGCCCAGGTCATCACCGAAAAACGCGCCACCGCCGCCAGCCGCACCGATAACCCTGCCATCCCCACTGCCTGGCTACGCCATCAGCATATCTACCTTGCCGGCGATTATCTGCACCCGCGCTATCCCGCCACGCTGGAAGCCGCCGTACAAAGCGGTCGGCAGGCTGCGGCTTTGTTGTTGAAAGATGCGGGGTGGGAGCAAGCTGACTAAAAACCATGCTATTTAAACAAAAGGCTACCTGAAACTTTTCAGGTAGCCTCTATCGGACGGCCAATGCCGCTATTTGCCCGAACCGATTTTGCTTTCCTTGCCGCTGAGCAGGTTTTGGATATTGCTGCGGTGGCGCAGCAGCACCAGCGCGGCAATCACGGCAATGGCCGCCTGCCAGGAAGGCTGTTGCACCAGAAACATGGCGGCCAGCGGGCTGATTACGGTGGCGGTGAGTGCGGCCAGTGAGGAAATTTTCAGCCCGAAGGCCATCATCAGCCACACCGCTGCGCAAATCAGCGCTACCGGCCACGACAAAGCCAGCAGCACGCCCAGCGCGGTGGCCACGCCCTTGCCGCCCTTGAAGCCGAAAAACAGCGGCCACATATGCCCCACCAACACGGCCACGGCCACGGCGGCCACCACTTCGTCGGCCAGGCCAAAATACGATTGCAGCCATCGGGCAAGCAGCACGGCCACCAGGCCTTTGAGCGCGTCGCCCAAGAGCGTGAGCGCGGCGGCTTTTTTGCGGCCGCTGCGCAAAACATTGGTGGCGCCCGGGTTGCCCGAGCCGTAGCTGCGCGGGTCGTCCAGCCCGTAGAATTTGGATACGATAACGGCAAACGAGAGCGAGCCGATTAAATAGGTGGCGGCCACGGCGGCCAGGCCCCACACAGAAAAGATGTCAGCCATAAGATTTTTTCACATTGAAACAAACGAGCCGGATTCTATCATGAGGACAAGCACAGCATGGATACCGTTTTTCTGCACGGCTTAAAAGCCCAAACCCTAATCGGCGTTTTCGACTGGGAACGCCGCCAGCCGCAAACCGTGTTGCTGGATATAGATATCCGCGCTGATCTGAGTGCGGCGGAAAAGAGCGACAACGTGGCCGATACGATCAGCTACGCCGAGGCGGCGGAGCTGGTAACGGCAGCCTTGGCCGGCCAGCAGTTTTTCTTGCTGGAGGCGCTGGCGGGTTATGTGGCGCAGCTGCTGCTTAAGCATTTCCCTTCCTGCGAGAGCGTGCGGATTAAGGCGGTAAAACCCGGTATCCTGCCCGGCGTGGCATCGGTGGGCGTGGTGATGGAGCGGGGCAGGGCAGAGGCTACCTGAAAGATATAGTTTATTAAAATCAGTATGCTACGGCGTTAGCTTGCCTTGCCGTACTGGTTGTGCTGTTTGCGGCTTGCCGCCTTGCCCCTTCTGATTTTAATCCACTATGGCCAAAGCATTTTCCCCGCTGCCAAGCGAGCTAACGCGATATGCAGTGCATTGCTTCAGCCATCTCGCCGTTTAAACTTCGCCTAAGCTGTGCTTTTAGGTAGCCTCACAACTATAGTGAATTAACAAAAATCAGGACAAGGCGACGAGCCGCAGATAGTACGGCAAGGCGAGGCAAGGCAACGCTGTACTGGTTTAAATTTAATTCACTATAAAAAAGCCGTCTGAACATTCAGACGGCTTTTGGTTTATTTCATAAAGTTTTTCAGCAGCATGGAAGCCACATCGTCCAGGCCGAAGCCGTCTGCGTCTTGCGCGCTGCCGTTTGGGGTGGCGTGGTCTACCAGGTTGGGCAGGATTTTGGCCAGCATCTCGCTTGCCTGGTTGGCATCCACGCCGAATTTCTGCGCCAGCTGGTTTACGGTGTCGCTACCCAGCGCTTGTTGCAGTTGGCTGCCGGACACGGGCATATTGCCAGACTGGTTGGAAACCCAGCTGCTGATGGCATCACCCAAGCCGCCTTGTTGCAGCTGGCTGATCAGGTTGCCCACGCCGCCGTGCTGTTTCACCAAATCCATCGCCATATCGGTGAGCGAGCCTTGGCTGCCGTCTTTGCCGCCCAGCATCTGGCTGGCCGCGTTCATTAGATTATCCATTAAAGTCATGATTTTCCCTTATATTAGAGTGAAAAGGGGCGCAGTGTAGCAAAGTTTGGGCTACTCGGTGGCGGGCTTAACTAAATTTAGCGAACGGTATGGTAAAACCGCTTCATAGAGGTGGTTTGGCAGACGGCTTGCAGACAAAAACGTGGCTCTACGGTTTTCAGGTAGTCTTCCATAGCGGGGCAGCAACCGATATTTGGAGGAGCCGGTTTTATGCCCGGCCGCGATATGGCGTAGGCTACCTGAAAACTGATGCCATTCCGCATTTCAGCCTCGTGGAAGAAGAGGCTTTCAGGTAGCCTTTTCCTCAATTAAAAACAGCCGCTTCAGGCTACCTGAAACGGCTGTGGTTTTATCCGCGTTGCTTATTTAGCGGCAGATGCGCCAGAGGCTGCTGCTGCAGAAGCGGCTGAAGCGGCAGCTGTACCTTCACCCCATACGGCAGGATATTTGTAGCCGACGAAGCGTTTGTGCGCGTAGTCTTTGAATTCTTGGGAATTGTAGGCGGCAGTTACGTCTTGTACCCATTGTGCGTCTTTATCGGCAGTGCGCACGGCAGACCAGTTGATGTAGGCGAAGCTGGGCTCTTGTAACAGGGCTTCGGACAGTTTCATACCGGAAGACATAGCATAGTTGCCGTTTACGATGGCGAAGTCCACGTCTTGGCGGCTGCGTGGCAGGTTGGCGGCTTCCATTTCCACGAATTCGATATTTTTGGTGTTTTCGGCAATGTCGGTGCGGGCGGTGCGCAGCGGATCAATGCCTTCTTTCAGTTTAATCCAACCCAGGTTGTCGAGCATTACCAAAGCGCGGGCGAGGTTAGACGGATCGTTGGGGATGGAAACGGAGCTGCCGTTTTTCACCTGATCCAGCGCGGTGAGCTTGCCGGGGTAGATACCCAGGGGGGCGGTGGGCACTTGGAATACTTCGGTCAGGTCGAGGTTGTGTTCGGCCTTGAAGGAATCCAGATAGGGTTTGTGCTGGAAAATGTTGATGTCGATCGCACCCTCGGCCAGTGCCTGGTTGGGGGTAACGTAGTCGGGGAATTCGGTAAGGGTAACAGTGTAGCCCTGTTTTTCCAGTATGGGCTGGATTTGGTCTTTAATCATGTCGGCAAAGTCGCCCGGGGTGGTGCCGAAGCGGATTTCCCGCTTGGCTTCGGCGGCGGGCTGGCTGCCGGCAGAGGCGGCGGATGCTTGTGCACCGCTGCCGCTATCTTGTCCGCCGCAGGCGGCCAGGGTCATGCCCAGCACGGCGGCGCAGGTGAGTTTCCATAATGCTTTCATTGCGTATCTCCTTAATAAATGGATAAATAGGTTGGGAAAAAACGGATTAGCGTTTGTCTAAACGGGCAGCCAAATGGTTGCCGAGCGTTTGGATGCAGACCACCAAGGCCGAGAGTAGGGCAACCACTGCCCACAGCACATCAGCCATATAGCGCTGATGGCCGTAACGAATACCGAGGTCGCCCACGCCGCCGCCGCCGATTAAGCCTGCTGCAGCACTGGTGCCCAGCGTGGCAATAATCAAAATGGCAATGCTGCGTACGAGGCCGGCACGGGCTTCGTTGAGCAAAACTTTGGTGATGATGGTCATGGGTTTGGCACCCATGGCCAGTGCGGCTTCCACCACACCTTTAGGCACTTCGGCCAAATTTTGCTCCACCAGCCGCGCAAAATAAAACATGGCGGCCACGCTGAGCGAAATAGAGGCGGCCACCGGGCCGAATGTGGTACCCATGATCATGCGGGTAGGTTTCATCATCACAATCATGAGGATGACGAAGGGGAAGGCGCGGATAAAGTCGATGGTGAAGCCTAAAATATGGTTCACGCGGCGGTTGGCAAAAATCTGATTTTTGCCGGTGGTGTAGAGCCATACTCCGAGCAGGCCACCGATGATGATGCTGACAATGCCGGAAATGCCGAGCATGATGGCGGTTTCGCCGAAGGCCTTGTAAAACTCCGGCCGCAGGCGCATCAGGTTTTCCCAAATATCGTATTGCTGCCCCATTTCAATCCTCCTGTACCAATTCACGCCCGATGTCGGTGTGCGCCAGAATCTGCTTGTCGCGCACGTCAGCCACTTCCAGCAAATGCCCTTGATGCAGCAGGGCGGTGCGGCGGCACAGGCGGCGGATGACGCTCATTTCGTGGGTGACGATCACGATGGTTACGTTGAAACGGCGGTTGATGTCTTGCAGGCAGTCGAGCACGCTGCGGGTGGTGGCCGGGTCGAGTGCGGAAGTCGGTTCGTCGGCCAGAATCACGTTGGGGTTGGGCGCAAGCGCACGGGCAATGCCCACGCGCTGTTTCTGCCCGCCGGAAAGTTGGGCGGGATAGTGCTGTGCGCGGTCGGAAAGGCCGACAATTTGCAAACATTCACGCACGCGTTCGTTGATTTTGTTTTTACTCCAGCCGGCAATCTCCAGCGGGAAGGCTACGTTGCCGGCCACAGTGCGGTTGGCGAGTAGGTTGAATTGCTGAAATACCATGCCGATGTTTTGGCGGGCGGTGCGCAGCTGGGCGGCATTCATGGCGGTGAGGTCTTGGCCGTCAATCAGTACTTTGCCGCTGTCGGGGCGTTCCAGTAGGTTGATCAGGCGCAGCAGGGTGGATTTGCCCGCGCCGGAATAGCCCATCAATCCGAACACCTCACCTTGGTCGATGCTCAGGCTTAAGGGATGCACGGCCATGAATTGGTTGCTTTTGCCGTGATGATAGCTTTTACAAACTGAATCCAGAATAATCATGATGTTGTTGTATGGCCGCCTCACTCTGCGGCTGCAAAGATTTAAAGCCCACTGAATCAACAATGGGCTTAAAACAGAGGTGCGTGTTATAAACAGTACGCTTTAGCTGTTTTAACGCCCGCAAGCTGTATCA
This sequence comes from Eikenella sp. NML03-A-027, assembly GCF_001648395.1. NCBI lineage: Bacteria > Pseudomonadati > Pseudomonadota > Betaproteobacteria > Neisseriales > Neisseriaceae > Eikenella > Eikenella sp. NML03-A-027. Next base: position 204,461 of record NZ_LXSM01000017.1, read on the forward strand.
AATCGGCGTAAATAATGGTGGCGTATTTAATGCCCAAATATGGGTTTTGTCAAGAGCGGCTGTTTGCCGGGCTGTGTTTCAAGCTCGTCGGTTTCGGGTATAATCTTGCCATTTTGGCGGGTGAGCCGCCGTTTCTTCAGCCAACTAACTTTTGGAGCAGAGTGCATGAGCGCCATTATTGATATTTTCGCCCGCGAGATTCTCGATTCACGCGGTAATCCCACCGTAGAATGCGATGTGTTGCTGGAAAGCGGCGTGATGGGGCGCGCGGCCGTGCCCAGCGGCGCTTCCACCGGCCAGAAAGAAGCGCTGGAACTGCGCGACGGCGAAGCCGCACGCTATTTGGGCAAAGGCGTGCTGAAAGCCGTAGAACATGTGAACAACGAAATCGCCCAAGCCATTATCGGCATTGATGCTTCCGAGCAAAGCTATATCGACAAAGTGTTGGTGGAATTAGACGGCACGGACAACAAAGGCCGCCTCGGCGCCAATGCCACTTTGGCCGTATCTATGGCCGTGGCGCGTGCTGCCGCCGAAGATGCCGGCCTGCCGCTCTACCGCTATTTGGGCGGTGCGGGGCCGATGGCGATGCCGGTGCCGATGATGAACGTGATCAACGGCGGCGAACACGCCAACAACAGCCTGGATATCCAGGAATTCATGATTATGCCGGTGGGCGCTGCCAGCTTCCGCGAGGCCTTGCGCTGCGGTGCAGAAGTGTTCCACCACCTGAAAAAAATCTGCCACGACAAAGGCTTCCCAACCACCGTGGGTGATGAAGGCGGCTTTGCCCCCAATTTGGGCAGCCACGCCGAAGCTTTGGATTTGATTTTGGAAGCCGTGAAAGCAGCTGGCTACGAAGCGGGCAAAGACGTGTTGCTCGCGCTCGATTGCGCCTCCAGCGAGTTTTATAAAGAAGGTAAATATCACCTCTCCGCCGAAGGCAAAGCGCTTTCCAGCGCCGAATTTGCCGATTATCTGGTCGACTTGACCGCCCGCTATCCGATTGTTTCAATTGAAGACGGCATGGACGAAAACGACCGCGAAGGCTGGAAGCTGCTCACCAACAAGCTTGGCAGTAAAGTGCAGCTGGTGGGCGACGACTTGTTTGTTACCAACCCGAAAATCCTGGCCGAAGGCATCAAAGAAGGCATTGCCAACGCCCTGCTGGTGAAAGTGAACCAAATCGGCACCCTGAGCGAAACCCTGAAAGCCGTGGAGCTGGCCAAACGCAATCGCTACGCCAGCGTGATGAGTCACCGCTCCGGCGAAACCGAAGACAGCACCATCGCCGATTTGGCCGTGGCCACCAACTGCATGCAGATTAAAACCGGTTCTCTTTCCCGTTCCGACCGCATGGCCAAATACAACCAGCTGCTGCGTATTGAAGAAGAGCTGGGCGAAGCTGCTTATTATCCCGGCCAAGCTGCGTTTTACCATTTGGCTCGCTAAAGGCTACCTGAAACATGAAATGGGTAACCGTGGTGCTGGCCGTGGCGCTGGTGTGGCTGCAACATGATCTGTGGCTGGCCAAAGGCGGCTGGCGCGATATGTGGCGGCTGGAGGCCGAAGCCGAAAACCAGCGGCAGTCCAATCAAAGCCTGGTGCTGCGCAATCAGGCTTTGGCAGCCGAAGTGGACAACCTGCGCACCGGGAAAGATGCCATTGCCGAAATTGCACGCACCGATTTGGGCTATGTGGGGCAGGGCGAAGTGTATTACCGCATTTTGCCCGCTTCCGAGGCGGCGGCAGAGAGTGAAACGGCTGCCGAATAATATGTTTCAATAGTTTTTCAGGTAGCCTGCTGTCTGCAAGGGGCTACCTGAAAATATTTCTGCCATAGCAAACAGAATATCAGCCACTGGCAATCATGGAGCTCCTAACTGTTTACCTAGACTTCTCCCTTGCCGCCCAATCCTCCGTTGCCAAGTGGCAAACTATCAATAAAATCAAATAAAGTTTGCAGCCGTATCATTTTGAGGCAGCAGCGGAAGAAGGAAGATTTGTGGTTAAGCTGAACACGCCCAACTGGCTGGAGGGAGTGTTTCAACTGTTAGATTTCGCCCAACAGTTGGGACGGCATTTTCAGCAGCAAGATATGCATCAACGGCGTGGCTGCCGCAAGCATGATGTGTGAGAATCCGTCTAGTGTGCCCCGCATGCTGCAGCAGTACGAAGTATAGTGGGTTCACTTTAAACCAGTACTGCGTTGCCTCACCGTACTATCTGTACTGTCTGCTGCTTCGTCTCCTTGTTCTGATTTTTGTTGATCCATCATTATAATGGATGTGGCATCATCACACTTCTGAGCATATTAATTTTGTTTTTTGGAATGTTATGAGCAATCTCTCTTTGCGCGGTGACCGCCTGGGCTCTGGTTGGATGGCGGTTTCTGCCGCCCTATTTGCCTTGATGGGCGCGTTTGCTAAAGCCGCCGGCAGCCGTTTCGGCTTCAGTTTCAACGAGCTGGTGTTTTGGCGCATGCTGTTTGGCCTCGTGGCTATTGGGTTGCCTGAATGGTGGCGCAACAAGCCCTTCCGCACGCCCTATTTGAAATCGCACCTCAACCGCAGCATTACCGGTTCAGTGGCGCTCCTGCTTTCGTTTTTCGCGCTCACCCGCCTGCCGCTGGCCACCGCTATCACGCTCAATTACACTTCTTCGCTATTTTTGGCCTTGCTTTCCTTCATCTTCCTTAAGGAAAGAATTGCCCCGCGAATGCTGGCCGCGCTCTTGATGGGCTTCGGCGGCATCATCATCCTACTCCAGCCCACTATTGCCGCCGAGCAGCAGATTGCCGGCCTCATCGGCCTGATTTCCGGCGTGTGTTCCGGCTGGGCGTATTTGCAGGTGCGCGAACTCTCGCAGCTGGGCGAGCCCAGCTGGCGAGTGGTGTTTTATTTCTGTTGTGTGGCCACTGCCATGTCGGGCATATTGGCCTGCATCAACGGCTGGCAGCTGCCCACCGCCCAATCGCTGCCCTATCTGTTCGGCCTAGGCGCCGCCGGTACGCTCGGCCAGCTGGCAATGACCCGCGCCTACCAAGTGGGGCGTAAGCTCACCGTGGCTTCGTTGTCCTACCTTACGGTGGTGTTTTCCACCCTGTTGGGCATTTTCTGGCTGGGCGACAGCACCAGCTGGCACGAAATCATCGGTATGCTGGTGATTGTATGCGCCGGCGTATTGGGCAGTTTTGCCAAGGGCAAATAAAGGGGGGCTTAAAGGCTACCTGAAAGCAAGGCGAACAATTTATCCACTGTATTTAAAGGAGAAAATTATGATCAACAGCATGACCGGTTTTGCCAACGGCAGTGCCGAACATGGCAGCAAACGCCTGTATATCGAACTGCGTGCGGTCAACCACCGCTATCTCGACATCCAATTCAAAATGCCGGAAGACCTGCGCCACCTCGAAGGGGCATTGCGCGAGGCCGTGTCGGCCCACGCTGCACGCGGCAAAATCGAATGCCGCATCCAACTGCGCCACGGCGAGCAGGCTGGTGGCGAGCAAGAATTGCGGCTGAACAAAGAATTGGTTGCCCGGCTGGCTAAAATCAACAATAAAATCTGTAAGAAACATCCCGACATCAACTGCTTGGGCGTAGCCGACATCCTCGCTTTCCCCGGCGTGCTGACTGCTCCGGCGGAAGAAACCGGCGATTTAGACGAAGCCGTGTTGCAGCTCATCAACGAAGTGTTGGTTGCCTTCAACCAAGCCCGCAGCCGCGAGGGCGAGCAGTTGCAGCAACACCTGCTGCAGCGTTTGCAGCAGATGGAGCAGATTCTGGACGCTTTGGCCGCCGCTTTCCCGCAGCTGCTGCAACAGCATATGGACAAAGTGCGCCAGCGGTTGCGCGAAGCCGTTGGCGACGTGGAAAACGACCGCCTGCAGCAAGAGTTTGCCTTGTTTATGCAGAAGGCAGACGTGGACGAAGAATTCAGCCGCCTGCGCACCCACATTGCCGAAGTGCGCCGCATCGTGAGCAGCCAGCCCAAAGGCAGTATCGGCAAGCGCCTGGATTTCCTGATGCAGGAACTCAACCGCGAAGCCAACACACTGGGCAGCAAATCGATTGCCGCCGAATGCACCCAGGCCTCGGTGGAGCTGAAAGTGCTCATCGAACAGATGCGCGAGCAGGTGCAGAATATTGAGTGATGTTTGTGCAGACGAAGAAAGGCTACCTGAAAATTTCAGGTAGCCTTTTGGGTTTATACTGCGCCGGAGGCTTCGCTGGCGGTGGGGGTTGCGGAGGCAGCGGGGTTTTTCAGCCAGGCGGCGGTGTCTTTGGCGAGGGTGTCGGTTACGCGTTCGAGCACGGAGCAGGAGCTTTTAAACATGCCGCCCATGCCGCCGAGGGAGCGGCGGGAAAGCTCGGTGATGGCGGTTTGTTGGCCGTTTTCGTAGCGAGTTAGGCGGATGTGCATGGATTTGTAGTGGCCGGTGAAGGCGCTGCCGTAGCTGCGTGCGTCGGTAATCTGCACTTCGAGGCGGTCGGGCTGCCCGGCGAGACTGTCGGCACCGGTGGCCTGCAGTTCGATGCCGCCGGCTTTAGTTTGCTCGATGATTTTGCGGCTGAAGTTTGCGCCTAAATCGGTGCATTCTTGGCGGATGCGGTCGGCAATTTTAGCTTCAGGGCATAGGGAATAGTGTCGGCGATAAAGCTTTGGGCGTAGGTTTGGCCGGCGATGAGGAGGGCGGCGATGGCGGTGAGGCGGCGGAACATGGGGTGTCCTTTCTGTGGTGGTTGAACGGTGGGGTAAGGGGGTAAATTTTCAGGTAGCCTTTGTAGGAAAGGCTACCTGAAAAATCTGCGCTGCTTTACGCATCAATGTTTTGCGCAATCAGGGCGTTGGTTTCGATGAATTCGCGGCGGGGTTCGACTTCGTCGCCCATGAGGGTAACGAATACTTTGTCGGCAGCGATGGCATCTTCGATGCGCACTTTTAAGAGGCGGCGCACTTCCGGGTCCATGGTGGTTTCCCACAGCTGTTCGGCGTTCATCTCGCCCAGCCCTTTGTAGCGCTGGATGGCCATGCCTTTTTGTGCACCGGCGAGCAGGATGTTGATGGCCTGCTCGAAGCTGTTTACGGTTTGCGGCTCGGCTTCGCCTTTGTGGAGCAGGGCGCCAGGCTCAACCAGGCCTTGGAGCTGTTCGGCGGTGCGGCTGATGGTTTGGTAGGCTTTGCTGTCGATGAATTTCTGGTCGAGATAGGAAACCATCACGTTGCCGTGCAGCTGGCGGGTGATTTTGATGAAATGGCCGCCTTCGTGGCCGTCGAGGCGTTCCAGCGCCACTTCTTCCTTGGCCAGCAGGGGGGTGAGGGCGGCAATGGCGGCATCGGTGCTTTCGGCGCTTTCGAGCGAAATGGGGGCGGTGTCGAGCAGGGCGCGCAGCACGAGGCCGTCGATGATGCGGCTTTCTTGTTCGATGGTGCTGCGGGCGCGGAGGAACTGCTTGGCGGCGCGTTCCAGCTCGGCGCCTTCCAGCGTGCGGCCGCCGGAAACGATTTTGGCCTTGTCCACGGCGAGGCCGAGCAGGAATTCGTCTTTTTCCGTGTCGTCTTTCAGGTAGCGTTCCTGCTTGCCGTATTTGGCTTTATAAAGCGGGGGTTGGGCGATGTAGATGTAGCCGCGTTCCACCAGTTCGGGCATTTGGCGGTAGAAGAAGGTTAGGAGCAGGGTGCGGATATGTGCGCCGTCCACGTCGGCATCGGTCATGATGATGATGCGGTGGTAGCGTAGTTTTTCCAGATTGAATTCTTCTTTGCCAATGGACGTGCCCAGCGCGGTAATCAGCGTGGCGACTTCCTGACTGGCGAGCATGCGTTCAAAGCGGGCGCGCTCCACGTTCAAAATCTTGCCTTTGAGCGGCAGGATGGCTTGGAATTTGCGGTCGCGGCCTTGTTTGGCGGAACCGCCGGCGGAGTCACCCTCCACCAGATAAAGCTCGGATAAGGCAGGGTCTTTTTCTTGGCAGTCGGCCAGTTTGCCGGGCAGGCCGAGGCCGTCCATCACGCCTTTGCGGCGGGTGATTTCGCGCGCTTTGCGGGCGGCTTCTCGGGCACGGGCGGCATCTACGATTTTGCTGCAAATGATTTTGGCGTCTTGCGGATTTTCTTCCAAGAATTCGTGCAGCGCCTGGCTGAGCACTTCGTTCACCACGGGGGCGATTTCGCTGGAAACCAGTTTGTCTTTGGTTTGGGAGGAGAATTTCGGGTCGGGCAGTTTCACGGAAAGCACGCACACCAAGCCTTCGCGCATATCGTCGCCGCTGGTATCTACCTTGGCTTTCTTGGCGATTTCGTTGGCTTCGATATATTGGTTAATCGTGCGCGTCATCGCGGCGCGCAGGGCGGTGAGGTGCGTGCCGCCGTCGCGCTGCGGGATGTTGTTGGTGAAGCATTGCACGGATTCTTGGTAGCTGTCGTTCCACTGCATGGCGCACTCTACGGTCATGCCATCTTTTTCGCCGAGGGTGTAGAAGATTTTGTCGTGCAAGGTTTTTTTGCCGCCGGTGGTGTAACGGACGAAACCGGCCACGCCGCCGGATTCGGCGAAGTTTTCGTGTTTGCCGTCGCGTTTGTCGAACAGTTCGATTTTCACGCCGTTGTTTAAAAAGGACAATTCGCGGATGCGCTTGGCTAGGGTTTCAAATTTATATTGCACCTCGCCGAAGGTTTCTTCGCTGGCCATGAATTGCACGCGCGTACCGTGTTTGTCGGCAGGGCAGTCGGCCACAGCTTTTAGCGGGGCAACGGTTTCGCCACGGCGGAATTCGACAAAATGCTCTTTGCCTTCGCGCCAAATGGTGAGTTTCAGCCAGTCGGACAGGGCGTTTACTACGGATACGCCCACGCCGTGCAGGCCGCCGGAGACTTTGTAGCTGTTGTTGTCGAATTTGCCGCCCGCGTGCAGGATGGTCATGATGACTTCGGCGGCGGAGCGGCCTTCTTTGGGGTGGATGCCGGTGGGGATGCCGCGCCCATTGTCTTCGATGGTGATGGATTCGTCGGCGTTGATGCACACGGTGATGTTGTCGCAATGGCCGGCCAGCGCTTCGTCAATGGCGTTGTCCAGCACTTCGAACACCATGTGGTGCAGGCCGGAGCCGTCTTGCGTGTCGCCGATGTACATGCCGGGGCGTTTGCGCACGGCCTCCAATCCTTCGAGGACTTGGATGCTGTCGGCGCCGTATTCTTGTTGGGTGGATTCTGTCATGGTTTTTTTGCTGTGATGAGAATGAGTTGAGGCTACCTGAAAAATGGCAGCGCAAATTAGGATGTTTAACCGGCAGCCGATTAGGTCAGCAGGGAGGCTTGGCCGACAATTTCGCCGGTAGGCGTGCCGTGCACCACCACGGCGGTTTCTAGCCTAGCCATGAGTGCGGCGAATAATTTGTCTGCTTCAACGCGAGGCAGCCAAAGCTGTCGGAAGGCTTCGGCCTCGACGCCGCCAATGATGGTGATCATTAAGAGTTTGGCCTCTTGGCAGGGCATCAAAAGCTGGCTGGAAACGGCCTGCTGCACTTCGGCTACGAATGCCTCTGTTTCTGCTTCGTTGTTGATATTGCAGGAGATAAATAGGGCTGGGGTTTCTTGGCCGTTTTCGTTTTTCAGGATTTCGTAACTGATGTCGGCGATTTCGTTTGGCATGGGGTGGTGATGACAGGTATTGTTATATTGGGAAATGATGTGTGCTCAATGCGATTTCAGGCTACCTGAAATCCAACGCGCAATTATAACACATCTGTCCCGGCCGTTTTTGCCTGAAAAAGAACAGGCTTCCGCTTAGGAAGCCTGGTTTTCATTTCATTGAAGCAGATAGTTTCAGGTAGCCTGTTCTGCCTTTTCGCGGCGCATGGTTTGGATGCCGTGATACAGCATCACGATGATGCTCGCCCAAATCAGGCTGTGGCTCACCATGGCCACCCAGTCCAAGTGCTCTCCCAACACAAACACCGAAAGCAGAAACAGCAGCGCCGGCTCCAGATAGCTCAGCATACCGAACAGCACCACCGGTAAAAGCTCGTTGGCTGTGAGGTTGACCTGCATCGATACTGCGCCGTTGAGTCCCAAGAGCACAGCAAATAAAAGCAAAATCGGCTTAGCCTCGATCATGGCCGGACTGGGTGAATACATCACCAGATACCAAATCACAAAAGGCAGCGCCAAAATCAAATCCAGTAAGAGCCCGAGTAGTGGCGGAACGCCTTGCCAGCGGCGCATGATGTAATAAATCGGGAAGGTGGCGAACACGGCAATGGTTACCCAAGAAAACGTGCCGCTGTTCCAGATTTCCAGTGCCACTGCCGCCGAAGCCAGTAGCACGGCAACCAGCTGCAATCGATCGAGCCGCTCGCGGAACACCATCACCCCGCCCAGCATCATCGCAAGCGGAAACAGGAAGTAGCCCATCGACACATCCACGCCCTTGCCGTTTACCGGCGCCCACATATAAAGCCAAATCTGCCCGATCATAATCGGCGCGGGCAGCAGCACCAGCGCCCAGCGGCGCACATTGCCGCCGATTTCGTGCAGGAATTTGGCCGCATCGTGTTTGGCCGACGTGAGCAGCATAATGGAGAGCGCACAGGCAAACGTGCCCACGATACGCCAGGCAAACACATCCGTGCCGCTCATCGGCCGCATCCACGGGCCAAACATAAACAGCGAGCCGAACAGAATATTGGAGACCACGGCTGCAATAATCCCCTTGGCCATTCTCGACATATACAGCCTTCCAGAATTAAAGATAGTTAACATTATAAGCTTCATCGTGCCGCTTGGCACGTTTTAGCGGTTTTGCTTAAATAACCGTGGGAAAGGAGAAACAGGGCAATGATTTGCCTATTTGTGCCGTGGGTAAAGGTTACCTGAAAAATTCCGGTAATGGTTTGTGTGAAGTTGAGTTAATTAAGATGAAAAGGGTTTTGGGTTGAGTGCTAAGACGATTTTTCAGGTAGCCTTCTGCACACTGAAAGGCTACCTGAAAAAATGTTGGCTGCATTTTTGCCTCTCAGAAACTCGGTCTTGGCTTTAATCAGACATCGATCCACTTTGTTGGGTTGAAGCTCACGCTTTCAGGTAGCCTAAACCGTGCAAACGGTCTAAACTTCTGGCTTTATATACTTCAAGCCCGAATTTTCCCATGCCCGAACTGCCCGAAGTTGAAACCACCCGCCGGGGGATCCAGCCCTATATGCAGGGCAAAACCGTGGCCGAGGTAGTGGTGCGCCAGCCGAAATTGCGTTGGCCAGTGCTGCCGGATTTGGCGCGGCAGCTCTCCGGCAGCCGCATTGTGCATATTCGCCGCCGCGCCAAGTATTTGCTGTTTGAGTTTGCCCACGGCGTGATGCTGCTGCATTTGGGCATGTCGGGCAGCCTACGTGTGTATCCCGACGGCAGCGCGCCATCGCCGGAAAAGCATGATCACCTCGATATCATCACCACCGACCAGACTGTGCTGCGCCTGCGAGACCCGCGCCGTTTCGGCGCAGTGCTATGGTTTGCCGGGGCGGCAGAACAGCATCCGTTGTTGCGGCATTTGGGCCCTGAGCCGCTGCAAGACGAGTTCACTGCAGGCTACCTGAAAAATGCACTCTCACGTCGCAAAAGTGCCATCAAAACCGCGTTGATGGACAATAAAGTTGTGGTGGGCGTGGGCAATATTTATGCCAACGAAGCGCTATTTGCCGCCGGTATCCTGCCCACCCGCTGTGCCGACAGCGTGTCTGCCGAGGAGTGCCGCCGCTTGGTAGTGGAAATCCGCAGCGTGCTGCACCGCGCTCTGGAAGCCGGTGGCAGCAGCCTGCGCGATTTTTTGCACAGCGATGGGCAAAGCGGCTATTTCCAGCAGCAATATAATGTATATGGCCGCGAGGGCAAAGCATGCCGTCAATGCGGCACGCCGATTGCGCGGCAGATTATCGGCCAGCGCAGCAGTTTTTACTGCCCGCAATGCCAGCGTTGAAGCCGTTCAGGTGGCCTTTCTCAATCTAATAATTAGACCAGCACAAATGAGCACGCAATCTACTTCAATTTTCACCCGTCTGTTCCGCGTCCTGCACCTGCTGTGTTGGTTTTTATGCACGATTTACCGGCTGTTCCGCCTGCGCGAATACAACCAGCATAGCAAAGACGTGATGCAGGATTTGGCGCGTAGTATGTTGAAAGTGTTGCATATCCGTGTCGAAGCCAATCCGAACAACCCGCCGTTTCCGCCTGTGTTCCTCGGCGCGGCGAACCATGTGTCCTGGCTCGATCCGATGATCCTGATGGCCATGTATCCCACCGTGTTCATCGCCAAACGCGAAATACGCTCCTGGCCGGTGTTGGGTGCGATGGTAGCGCGCACCGGCGCGGTGTTCATCAACCGCAACAGCCGCAACGATGTGGCGCCGGTAAACAAGGCTATTGTGCGTTCGATGAGTGCGGGGCATAGCGTGTCGTTCTTCCCTGAATCTAAAGCTTCAGACGGCATATCGTTGCTGCCGTTTAAAGCTGCACTGTTTCAATCTGCGCTAGATAGTGGCCTTCCTGCCGTGGCCGTGGCGCTGCGCTACTGTGACAGTGACGGCTGCCGCACCACTGCCCCCGCCTATGCTGGCAATATCGGCCTCTTTACAGCCCTGTGGCGTACCGTGTCCATGCCCGACATCATCGTCCGCGTCGACTGTTCCATGCCGCTTACCCTGAATGCTGAAGAAGCCGCTGACGCCTCTTCCCGCTTCTTGCTCAAAGATAAGGCCGAAGCTTTTGTGGGCGAGATTGTGAACGGGGAGGATAAGGGCTGATTGCTGTTGAAGGAATGAAAAAAGGCTACCTGGAAACTATTCTTCAGATAGCCTTTTTGCTTTCAAAGCCGTTGCATTAAACATCAACCCTCTGTCGGTTCGGCCTTGCGCCTGCCGAAGTAGAGGAAGCCGATAAGGCCGCAGGCGATCATGGGGAGGCTGAGCCACTGGCCCATGGAGAAGTTTAAATAGAGCAGGCCGAGGAATTCGTCGGGCTCGCGGGCGAATTCGGCGATAAAGCGGGCGGCGCCGTAGCCGAGCAGGAACAGGCTCACTACCTGACCGGTGGGGCGCGGTTTTTTGGAAAACCACCACAGCAGCACAAACAGCAAAATGCCTTCCAGGGCAAATTGGTAGAGCTGGGAGGGGTGGCGCGGCAGCATGCCGTATTGCTGGAAAATCGCGCCCCACAGCTGCGGCTGCTCGGTGGCCAGTTTTAAGTCTTCGCTATGTGCTTGGGGAAAGCCCATGGCCCAGAAGGCATCCGGCCGGGTAACGCGCCCCCAGAGCTCGCCATTCACAAAGTTGCCGCCCAGGCGCACGGCAGCAAAGCCTAATGGGGTGAGCGGGGCGATGGAGTCGGCCAGCTTGAGCGGGTTGATTTTATGTTTGTAGGCAAACAGGAGGCCGGCGATTACCACGCCGAGGAAGCCGCCGTGAAACGACATGCCGCCCTGCCATACTTTGAAAATTTCCAGCGGATTGGCAAAATAGTAGGCGTGCTGATAAAACAGCACATAGCCCAGCCGCCCACCCACAATCACGCCGATGATGCCCCAGGTGAGGAAGTCGTCCAGGGTTTGCGTGGTGAACACACTGTTGCCTTGGCGGATGCGCCGCCGCCCGAGCCACATAAACAGGGCAAAGCCAACGAGGTAGCTGACGGCATACCAGCGGATGGCAAGCGGGCCGAGCTGGAGCATAACGGGATTGAAAGCGGGATGAATCAACATAGGAAAATGCGGCTAAAACAAAAGGGCGCATTATAGCGCATCTGGCCATTGGCCGATAACAGGCAGAGGCGTAAAGAAAACCCGGTTTGGGTTGGATTTTGCCGGGTTGTGTTGTGGTTTTGTTGGGAAGTAGGGGTTTCAGGTAGCCTTGGTGGAGGGGAGAGGTTACCTGAAATAGCGATTGGGCTTATCAAGCTAAGAGGTCTGCTGGAAACGGAAGTATCTTGTCGTATGGCATGGCTATGCTGATTTTCAGGTAGCCTGTGCCGGGAAGACTACCTGAAAGTTGAAACGCGGCTTTAACTTGCGGCGGGGATTGGGTATGATAGCCCGCTTTGAAACTGCCGGCGGAGGCTGTGATGGTTGTATTGAAATTCACCAAAATGCACGGTTTGGGCAATGATTTTATGGTTATCGACGGCATCAGCCAGCATTTTGATCCGGCTACCGCGCCGATTGCCGAATGGGCAGACCGCTACTGTGGCATCGGTTTCGACCAGCTGTTGTTGGTGGAAGCGCCGCCGCTGCCCGAAGCCGAGTTCGGTTACCGTATTTTTAATGCAGACGGCAGCGAGGTGGAGCAGTGCGGCAACGGCGCGCGCTGTTTTGCCCGTTTTGTGCATGCAAAAGGCCTGAGCCAAAACCGCCGCATCAAGGTGGCCACGGCCAAAGGGCTGATTGTGTTGAATTTGCAGGAAAACGGCCTGGTTACGGTGGATATGGGCGAGCCGCGTTTGGCGGCGGCGGATATTCCGTTTGCGCCCGCGCCGGGCGAGGCTGCCGATGCCTTGTGGCATGAGATTGGTTTGGATGGCGCAAGCGCACGTTTTTCCTGTGTGAATATGGGCAATCCGCATGCTGTGCTGGTGGTGGACGATGTGCACTATGCGCCGGTAGCCGAATGGGGCGCGCGCCTGGAGCGGCATCCGCAGTTTCCCGAGCGGGTGAACGTGGGCTTTATGCAGGTGCTGGATGCGCACCATATCCGGCTGCGTGTGTTTGAGCGCGGCACGGGTGAAACCCAGGCCTGCGGCACGGGCGCGTGCGCGGCGGCAGTAGCCGGCATGCGAGTCGGACTGCTGGCACGGCAGGGCGCGGTGTGCGTGAGTCTGCCGGGCGGCGATTTGCAGATTGAGTGGGCGGCGGATAACCATGTGTTGATGTCAGGGCCGGCGGCCACGGTGTTTGAAGGAACGGTAACTTACTGATGAACGAAAAGAAAATATTGGCTTATTTGCAGGAACACCCGGAATTTCTGTTGAACCATGCCGCCGATTTGGGTGTGCGTCCGGCAGAAGGGCGGGTGCAGTCGTTTGCACAGGCGCAATGGCTGGCGCAGCAGAAAAAGGCGGCCAAAATGGCCGGGCAATTGGCACAAATCATGCAGGATGCCGACAGCAACCACCAAACGCTGGGCCGGATGCTCGGCTTTGTGCGCCGCTTACTGTCGGCCAATACGTTGTTGCAGGTGTTGCGTGCGGCGGAGGCAGGCTGGCAGGAAGATTTCGCGCTGCCGTCCGGCCGGGTGTGGCTGCTAGCCGAGCCGCCGAAAAAAGGTGCGGTTTCCGGCGCCTACAGGCTACCTGAAAACCATGCCGCCCATGCTGCCTTGTCTGCCCTGAAAGAACTGGTGTGCGGCAACCGCATTGCGCCGGCGCTGATGAAGGCGCTGCCGCAGGAGGGTAGGGGGCTGGAGAGCTTCCTGCTGCTGCCCTTGCGCGTGAACGGGCAAACCGTGGCGTCGATGGTGGCGGGCGATGCCGATGAAACGCGCTTTACGCCGGATTTGCCGCTGGATTGGATGCGCGAGCTGGCTGCCTGCACGGCGGCAGCACTGGCCAGAGCCGGCGGGTGGTAATGATGGTTTGGCAAAGCCCGACTTTGTGGGCGTTATCGGTGTATATCGCCGTGTTTTTGACTTTGGCGTTTCAGCGGCAGCAGTTTTCCTGGCTGTGGGGCAGCGTGATGCTGTGGCTGGGCTTCGGCATCCTCAGCGCGCGGATTATGCCCGGCGTGCTGGGGATTACCCATGTGGCCAATCTCTATCCGGTGTACGGCTATTTTGCGCTGGGCAGCCTGTTTCTGTTTGCTAATGGCTGGCGTTACGATGCGCGGCAGATGGGCTGGCGGCTGGATGGCGGCGGAGTGTTTCTGGCCTATTTCGCCGTGGCTGGTGCGGTGCAGCATATTACGTTTTTGTTTTTGCTGCTGCTGGCGTGCTGGCAGTATCCGCATGGGATGTCGGTGCCACTGCTCACCGGCCTCATGTCGCTGTATCTGCTCAAACCGCTGCTGTGGATAGCCGGGCAGGCGCTGCTGATGCTGCTGATGTGGCTGCACCGGCATTATTTGAGCCGTGACGATGTGCTGCTGTTCAGCCCCTTGCAGCTCCAGGGCGTGTTGCTGATTAGTTTGCTTTTTCAGGTAGCCTGTTTGCTGGCGGGTGAAAAAATCCTGTTGATTGCCCTGTTGCGTGCGTTGTGGATGCTGTTTTATGGATAGGGTCGAGTTAGTCCAAAGTTTGTCCAAAGTGCCACAGAGAACTCAGATAAAAGAAATCGCAAGCCAGTATAACCAACTGATTTGCGACTTTAATTTTGGTGGGTCGTGAGCGGCTCGAACGCTCGACCAACGGATTAAGAGTCCGCTGCTCTACCAACTGAGCTAACGACCCATGTAATGTTGTGTATTGTAAAAATGCTTTAACAGACTGTCAAGCAGGGTTGGCATGGTGGGAGAGGAAAGGCTACCTGAAAACTGAAAAATGGTTTTCAGGTAGCCTTATATTACATGGACTTAAGCTACCAGCCAAGCGTTTTTATGTTGATACATCAAATAGTCGGCGATTTCCCCGTCTTCGTATGCCAAGCGGGGTTCTTGATCAGGGGTGCTCGGGATACGTTCATTTTGGCGCACGAATTCCAATAAATGGGTTTGGCCGTCTTTTTGCAGCTGCAGGGTGCAGCGGTGCTCGGCGAGGGAACAATCAGCGATTTCGCAGCCGATGAGCAGGGCGAGAGTTCGTCCCATTCGGCCCCGTTCAAGCTGCCGACCCAACAGCGTACGGCGGTGTTGCCGTATGGGTAAATTTTTACTGCGCGGTTGTCCAGCAGCGTGCTGTATCCTGCGTGCCATGCGCTGTAAACCAAGTATTCGTCTGTGTCCAGCAGCAGGCCGAAAAAGCCGGGGCCGTCCATGCCGTAAGTGCCCAGATGGGTGCAGAAGCCAACAATTTTGCGCCCGATAGGGGATTTGGCTGCCAAATATTCGGGGCGGCTAAACAGCAGCACATCGCGACCGAAGCGCATGAAGCCGTAAATCATATAGGCGCGGTTGGCCTCGCGGCGCGACAGGCCGACGGCGTAATGCGGCAGCCAGCCTTGCTCGTACCATTGCGGCACTTCTGCTTTGGGCACTATCATGCAATAGTTTTCCACATTGCCCTGTTGCAGGTCTAAATAGGGGTGGCTTGTCATGTGTTTGATTCCTGATAGTTCAAATCCTTATTTCTTCCTACTATGTTGGCGTACTGGTTGTACTGTCTGCGGCTCGCCGCCCGGTATGAAGAAATCATTATTTGAGCTATGTGCGCTTTCAGGCTACCTGAAAAAAGGTGGGCAACCAATGCCCACCTTTTTGCTGCGGATAGTTTAACTTCGTTGAAGCTGACGCTTTCAGGTAGCCTCAACCGGCTTAGGCGTAATCCCGCTCTTCGCCTTTTCCATCCACATTCTCGGCGCAGCGGGGGCACAGGGTGGGGTGGGCGGCAATGCTGCCAACTTCGGGCACATAGTGCCAGCAGCGTTCGCATTTGGGTGCGGTGCTGGGGCGGACTTCGGCGGTGAGTTCGCCGCCTTTTTGCAGCTCGATTTTGGAAACGAGCATGGCGAAGCGTAGTTCGCTGCCGAGTGCTTTCAGGTAGCCGTATTGTGGTTCGGGCGCGGTGAGGACGACTTCGGCCTGCAATGATGAACCAACGGTTTTGTCGGCACGCAGCGGCTCGATGGCGGCGGTAACGGCGGCGCGGGCTTCGCGGATGTGCGTCCATTTTTCCACGAGCGCGGCTTCTCCGGCGGCGGGGATGGGCGGGAAGTCGTGCAGGGTGTGGTAGAGCACGCTGTCTTCTTCGCCGCCACCGATGATGTCCCACGCTTCTTCGGCGGTGAAGCAGAGGATGGGCGACATCAGGAGCACGAGGCTGCGGGTGATGTGGTAGAGCGCGGTTTGCGCGCTGCGGCGGGCGTGGCCGTCTTTTTGGGTGGTGTAGAGGCGGTCTTTCAGGATGTCCAGATAGAACGCGCCGAGGTCTTCGGAGCAGAACTGTACGATGTCCTGCACGGCGAAGTGGAAGACGTAGCGCGGGTAGTGGCTGCCTGAAACTTTTTCCTGCAACCGGCGCGCCAGCACGAGGGCGTAGCGGTCGATTTCCACCATGTCGGCTTGCGGCACGGCGTCTTCAATCGGATTGAAGTCTTTGAGGTTGGCAAACAGGAAGCTGAGCGTGTTGCGGATGCGGCGGTAGCTTTCGGTTACGCGTTTGAGGATTTCTTTGGAAATCGCCAGTTCGCCGCTGTAATCGGTGGTGGCGGCCCACAGGCGCAGAATGTCGGCGCCGAATTCGTTGTAGACTTCCTGCGGGGCAACCACGTTGCCGATGGATTTGGACATTTTGCGCCCGTTCTGATCGACCACGAAGCCGTGGGTGAGCAGTTGTTTGTAGGGCGCGCGGCCGAGGGTGGCGCAGCCGGTGAGCATGGAGGATTGGAACCAGCCGCGGTGCTGGTCGCTGCCTTCCAGATACAAATCGGCCGGCCAAGCGAGCTCGGGGCGCTGTTTCAGCACGGAGAAGTGGGTGCTGCCTGAATCGAACCACACGTCCATGGTGTCGGGCAGTTTGTCGTATTGTTCGCAGTCTTCGGGCGACAGCAGCTCGGCTTTATCCAGTTCAAACCAGGCGTTGATGCCTTTTTTCTCGATGAGCAGGGCGACTTTTTCCAACAGCGCGGCGGAATCGGGGTGCAGCTCGCCGGTTTCTTTGTGGGCGAAGAAGGTCATCGGCGTGCCCCAGAAACGCTGGCGGCTCACCACCCAGTCGGGGCGGCCTTCAATCATGGCTTCCAGCCGCGCCCCCCCCCAAGCGGGGAAGAATTCGGTGTCGTCCACGGCTTTGAGGGCTTTGTCGCGCAGGGTTTTGCCGTCTGTGCCGGCTTTGTCCATGCCGATAAACCATTGGCCGGTGGCGCGGTAAATCAGCGGGGTTTTGTGCCGCCAGCAGTGGGCATAGCTGTGTTCGATTTTGCTGTGGGCGAGCAGGCGGTTGTTTTCCTGTAGCCAGGCAATAATCGGCTGATTGGCTTCCCATACGGTCATGCCTGCCAAGCGCGGGGTGTCGGCGGCATAGCGGCCTTGCGCGTTCACAGGGTTGATGAGCTCGATACCGTATTTGTTGCAGACGAAATAGTCTTCCAAACCATGCGCTGGGGCGGTGTGCACAAGGCCGGTACCGGCCTCGGTGGTTACGTGGTCGCCGTTTAAAACTGGGATATCGCGTTCGATAAAGGGATGTTCGGCTTTCAGGTTTTCCAAATCCGCGCCGGTGCATTCGGCGAGGACGGGGCTACCTGAAAAACCATAGCGTTCCAGCGCGGCTTCGGCCAAATCTTTGGCCAGCACCAGTTTGCCGCGCGGCGTGTTGATGAGTTGGTACACAATGTCTGCGCCGGCAGAAATGGCCTGGCTGGCGGGCAGCGTCCACGGGGTGGTGGTCCAAATTACGGCAAACGCTTCGCCTGAGATTTCAGGTAGCCTGAAAGCCTTGGCCAGCGCGGCGTTGTCTTGGAAGCGGTAGGCCACATCAATCGCGGGCGATACTTTGTCTTTGTATTCCACTTCGGCCTCGGCCAGCGATGAGCCGCAGTCCAAGCAGAACTGCACGGGCTTCGCACCGCGATACAGGTAGCCTGCTTTATAAATTTCGCCCAGCGTGCGCACAGTGTCGGCTTCGGTTTGGTAGTCCATGGTCAGATAGGGGTCTTCCCAATCGCCAATTACGCCCAAGCGGATAAAGTCTTTTTTCTGACGCAGAATTTGCTCGCCAGCATATTGGCGGCAGAGCTCGCGGAACTTGCTGGGCGGCATTTCCTTGCCGTGCAGTTTTTCCACCATCACTTCAATCGGCAGGCCGTGGCAGTCCCAGCCCGGCACATAGGGCGCGTCGAAGCCCGCCAGTGTTTTGCTGCGAATGATGATGTCTTTTAAAATTTTATTGACCGCATGACCGATGTGGATGTCGCCGTTGGCATAGGGCGGGCCGTCGTGCAGGATGAATTTCGGGCGGCCGGCGGCAATTTTGCGCAGCTTCTGATAACGTTTTTCGTCCTGCCACTGCTTCACCCACGCCGGCTCGCGCTTGGCCAGATTGCCGCGCATGGGGAAGGGGGATTCGTAGAGGTTTACGGTTTGGGAGTAGTCGGTCATGGTGGTCTCGGAGTGGTTTGAGTGCGGCTGTGCGGCGGGCGGTTGCAGCTTGCCTGCCGTGCCGGATAAGTAAAAAAAACAAGTTGCCGATTTTATAAGGATTTGGCACAAAAGGCTACCTGAAAGCGGGTTTCAGCCGAGTAATCCGCCATAAAACGGGCAGCAGTGTTTTCAACCTGCCTCAGGCGGGAGGGGGCTACCTGAAAATAGGGGGCGGGGGATAGGTTTGCTTGCGATGGCTGAAGCGCTTCATTTCATGCGGTGTTGGTTCGCCGCCTTGCTGTATGGCAAGCCAACCTAATTTTGCACGGCATGGGTTCGTCTTGCCGAATTTTTGTGCCGCCTGCAGCTCGCTGCCTTGCGCCGACTTTATTCCAAAATCAGTTCGGCCATTTTGCGATTATAGTGAATTAACAAAAATCAGGACAAGGCGACGAGCCGCAGACAGTACAGATAGTACGGCAAGGCGAGCCAATGCTGTACTGGTTTTTGTTAATTCACTATAAATTTCAGGTAGCCTCAAATCGCCGATAACAAACCGCCCCAAGCAATTGTTCGGGGCGGTTGGTTTGTGGCCTGGTCAGGCTACCTGAAAGCCTGTATCAGCTGCGGTGGGTTTCCACTTGCTGCAGTTGCTGCGGCTCGGGCACGGCTGCCGGGGCGGCGGGGGCAACATCGGCGCGGCGCAGGCCTTTGGGCTGATCGGGCTCGGGCTGAACGGCGGTGAGCGCGGCGGGATCGGTTTGCACCAATACCAGACCACCCAGGTCGGCGGCTGCGGGTTCGGCTGCGGTTTGTTGTTGTGGCGCGGGTTGCGCCACGGCTGCCGCTGCCGTTTCTACGGCTTGGGCTGCGGCAGCAATGGAGTCATCAACAGGAGCAGCTTGAGCTTCGGTAGATGAGGTTTCTACAGCCACGGTTTCCACCACAACGGCTTCTTCCCGCGTTGTTTCCGCAACTGGGCTTGCAACGGCAGTCTGGTTTACGGTTTCAGCAGCTTCGGCGGTGTTTTCTTCGGCAAACACGAAGGTGGGTGCATCGGCTTCATCGGCCACTTCGGGGATGGTGATGACCAACGGTTTGTCGTTGTCGGCCTCATCGGGCTGCGGCATGGGGGCGGGCGCTTCGGTGTGCAGGCCCAATACCACGTCGGCAGCGGATTTCACCAGCTCGGCTTGCAGCGGAATATCCAGATATTGGATGATTTTCTGCGCAGAGGGGATGTTGCGCTGGCGGCCACGGCCTTTGCCGTTGCGTTGGCCGTTTTCTTGACGGCGGTCGCGGCCGGAGCGGCGTTCGTTGCGTTCGCCGCGCTCATTGTTGCGCTCGCGCTCGCTGCCACGCTCTTGGTTTTCTGCAGGGCTGCCGGTGTCGTCAGCAATGTGTTCGGGGATATCGGCCGCTTGGCTGGCGGCCTGCAGCTTATCGTTTTCAGCCGAGGCTACCTGAACATCGCTGTCTTTGCGTTGGCGGCGGCGTTGGCGCGGATTGGGCTGCTGCTCGGCAGTGGATTTCTCTGCCAGCTGTTGCGGTGTGCGGTTGTCTAAGGTTTCGGCATCGTCGGCATTTTGCTGACGCGGCGGGCGGCTGTTGCCGTTTTGGCCGCGCTGCTGGGTGCGGTTGCGGCGGTTACGGTTTTGCGGGGCTTTGCCGCGATTGCCACCGTTGCGCCCGTTGTTGGTTGCGGGGGCTTCGGCAGGTTTGGTTTCGCCGCCGCCAAACAATTTGGCAAACCAAGCGCCGATGCTGGCCAGCAAGCCGGGTTCGGCAGGCTGCTGCACCACGGGGGCGGGGCTGCTGTGTTTGATGCCTTTTACAGCGGGCTCAGGTTTCACTGGCTTGGCTTGGCGGCCGATTTCCAAGGTTTGGCTGTCGTCTTCTTCGGGGATTTCGATTTGTTTGTAGCTGGGTTCGGCATCGTCGTCCACGTCGTCGGGGCGCACGCGGGTGATGTTGTAGTGCGGGTTTTCCAGATGGGTGTTGGGAATCATCAGGATGGATACATCCAGCCGCTCTTCCAGGCCGAACAGCTCGGCACGTTTTTCATTGAGCAGGAAGGTGGCCACGTCCACCGGCACTTGGGCGTGCACTTCTTCGGTGTTGTCCTTCATCGCTTCTTCTTGAATGATGCGCAACACGTGCAGGGCGGTGGATTCGATGCCGCGGATCACGCCAGTGCCGGCGCAGCGCGGGCAGGCCACGTGGCTGCTTTCGCCTAGGGAGGGGCGCAGGCGCTGGCGGGATAGCTCAAGCAGGCCGAAGCGGGAAAGTTTGCCCATCTGCACGCGGGCACGGTCTTTCCGCAGCGCGTCGCGCAGGGTGTTTTCCACATCGCGCTGGTGCTTGGGGTTTTCCATGTCGATGAAGTCGATCACGATCAGGCCGCCCAAGTCGCGCAGGCGCATTTGGCGGGCCACTTCTTCGGCGGCTTCCATATTGGTTTGGAAGGCGGTTTCTTCGATGTCGGCGCCGCGGGTGGAGCGGGCGGAGTTTACGTCTACGGAAACCAGGGCTTCGGTGTGGTCGATCACGATGGCGCCGCCGGAAGGCAGGCTCACGGAGCGCGAGAAGGCGCTTTCGATTTGGTGCTCGATTTGGAAGCGGGAGAAGAGCGGGATGTGGTCGTCGTAGTATTTGAGCTTGCCCACGTTGTGCGGCATCACATAGCTCATGAATTCCTGCACTTGGCCGAATACTTCGCGGTTGTCGATGAGGATTTCGCCTATGTCGGAGCGGTAGTGGTCGCGGATGGCGCGGATGAGCAGGGAGCTCTCCATAAAGAGGAGGTAGGGGTCTTGATGAGCGTTGCCGGCTTCTTCGATGGCGCGCCACAGTTGCAATAGGTAGTTGAAATCCCATTGCAGTTCTTCCACGCTGCGGCCGATGCCGGCAGTGCGGGCGATTAGGCTCATGCCGTGCGGCACGTCGAGCTGGCTCATGGCGGCTTTGAGCTCTTGGCGCTCTTCGCCTTCGATACGGCGGGAAATGCCGCCGCCGCGCGGATTGTTCGGCATGAGCACGAGATAGCGGCCGGCCAGGCTGATAAAGGTGGTGAGCGCGGCACCTTTGTTGCTGCGTTCGTCTTTTTCCACCTGCACGATTACCTGCATACCTTCCTGCAATACATCTTGGATGCGGGCGCGGGCGCCATCGTAGTCTTGGAAGTAGGCGCGGGAAACTTCTTTGAAGGGGAGGAAGCCGTGGCGGTCGGTGCCGTAGTCCACGAAGCAGGCCTCGAGCGAGGGCTCTATGCGGGTGATGATGCCTTTGTAGATATTGCCTTTGCGCTGTTCTTTGCCCAGCGTTTCAATGTCGAGATCGAGCAGGTTTTGCCCGTCTACAATCGCCACGCGCAGCTCTTCGGCCTGGGTGGCGTTAAACAACATACGTTTCATGATATTGCTAACCTTTTGTTTGGTTTGCAATTCCGAAGCGCGTAATCAGTTTGGCCGCTTTGCTGCCGCTGGGGAAGGCTACCTGAAAACAAAGCTTCAACGAAGTTAAAATCGGCAGCCGTTGTTGTGCGGGCCTGAAGCGCGGTGTGCGGCAAACCGCCGTGGCAGTCGGGCAGCCGGCATCGGGCGCGGGCAGAAAACGGTAAAGAAGGTAGTGAAAGAACGGGGCGGGCATCGCTGCCGCGCCGGCCGCCGAATGGGCGGCGGATTTGGCAAGCCGCGGTAGGCCGGATAGCGGCCGCTTACGGCGGGGTATAGCGGATTAATTTTAAAACAAGGCTGTGTTGGCTTGTTTTGCCGTACTGCTTGGATTGAGGCTCGCCGCTTTGCTCTGGTTTAATACTTAATCCGTTATTAATTTCGGTGTTGTAGTCTTCTTTAAGCCCGGCAGCGGGTGCGGCGGCGCGCTGGTCGCGTCTTAGGCCGTTTGGGCTGCCGGAGCCGTAAACTCAATTACTATTTCAATCTGCCCGCCAAAATGCCTGGCAGGCAGAGGAAAGCCGTTCGGAATTGTCTTTTTACGATAAAATAAACAGTAAACAATCAACTTGCCAACCCGGCGGCACCCTTTGTTTTTCACTTCGTTGAAGCTTGGCTTTCAGGTAGCCTGGGCACGGTGTCGGCAGGGAGAGGATTATAGAGAAAATGCCAGCAATTAGCAAAAATTCAGTCAATTATTTGAGCGTGGACGAAGCCGCCGCCGGGCAGCGTTTGGATAACTTTCTCATCCGTCTGCTCAAAGGCGTGCCCAAGAGCCATATCCACCGCATCATCCGGTGTGGCGAAGTGCGCGTGAACAAAAAGCGCGCCGCTGCCGACAGCCGTTTGGCCGTGGGCGACGAAGTGCGGATTCCGCCGATCCGGCTGGCGCAGAAAGCCGAGCAGACCGAGGCTGCCGTACCGCCGCGTGAGTTTGACATTGTGTTTGAAGACGAGCACCTTTTGGTGGTGGACAAACCTTCCGGCGTGGCCGTGCACGGCGGCAGCGGCGTGAGCTTCGGCGTGATCGAACAGCTGCGCCGCGCCCGGCCGCAGGCGCGTTATTTGGAATTGGTGCACCGGTTGGACAAAGATACCAGCGGCCTCTTGGTGGTGGCCAAAAAGCGCAGCGCATTGGTGAAGCTGCACGAAGCCTGGCGCAACGATAAGCCGGAAAAAGTATATTTGGCGCTGGGCATGGGCGCGTGGCCGCAGGGCGTGCGGCAGGTGAAGCTGCCGCTGTTCAAATACACCGGCGCGGCCGGCGAGAAAATGGTGCGCGTGAGCGAAGAAGGGCAGAGCGCGCACACGCTGTTCCGCGTGCTGGAAAGCTTCGGCGGCGCGCCGCTGCATGCGGTGGGGCTTTCCGCCCTGAGCCTGATGGAAGCCACGCTGCGCACCGGCCGCACCCACCAAATCCGCGTGCACATGCAGTCGCAAAACTGCCCGATTGCCGGCGACGAACGCTACGGCGACTACACCGCCAACCGCCGCCTGAAAAAGCTCGGCCTCAAACGCATGTTCCTGCACGCCCACCGTTTGGAGCTCGAACACCCGGCAAGCGGCGAAACGCTGGTGCTCACCGCGCCATTGCCAGAAGAGCTGCGGCAGATGCTGGAGGGTTTGCGGCAGGGGCAAGAGGCTACCTGAAAAATCGGAATGCCGGAGACGGAAGGTGAATGATGGAATACGAGCTGCGTATCAGTTTTTTCCGTTGCAGCCTATGGCTGTTGCCGAGAGCGGCGTTTTGCTCGGGTTCGCGTTTTTGCTTCTGAGCGGGAGCGATTCGGCGGCACACAATACTTTTGCTTATGTGCTGTTGGGGCTGATTGCCGCAGGGGGCGGGCTGTTTGTGCTGCTGTGGCTGCGCTGCATCACGGGCTTTCGACCGGTTGTGCTGACGCAGCAGGGCGTGGTGCTGCGTTCCGTATGGGGCAGGAAGCGGCTGGTGCGCTGGGCGGATATCGAGGATGTGCGGGAGTGCACAATCCGTGCCAACGGCTGGAGCACTGATTTGGCAGCTTTGTGTTTGCGGGGAGACAGCCGGTATGCGTCGTATGATTGCCGCCATGCCGAGAGCAAGAAGCAGGTATTGCTTCCATACAGCCACGTTATGCGCGGCGGGCATCGGAATGTGCAGCAGGTGTTGCAAAGCGCCCTGAGCCTCTATGAATCGCAGCTTTAGCCGGTGTCGGTGTTCGGAAGAGGCTACCTGAAAAAAGTGTGTCCATTATTCCGGCTCTGTTTTTCAGGTAGCCTGTTTGCCATTTAGCCAAAAAGGAAAGATATGCAGCAAAACGATCAACAGCCCAAATTCAAAGTTATCCTGCCGGAAGGCTTTTCTTTGGAGCGCCCCAAGCAGGTGATCACCCAGCCCATCGAGAGCGGCCGTGCCGATTTGGAGGAAATCATGCGGCAGGAAACGGCATGCCGCCAAGCTGAGGCAGAAGCCGATGAAATCATGATTAACGCTTTGCTGCACGGCGCAGGGCGCGGATTGAAGTGAGGCTATAGCTGAAATAATTATTTCTTCATACCAGACGGCGAGCCGCAGACAGTACAAGTAGTACGGCCAGGCGAGCCAACGCAGTAGGAAGAAATAAGAATTTTAGCTATACCTGAAAATTCAGGTAGCCCAAACCCCAACACATCAAGGAATGCCCATGAAACCGTATCGAGTATTGATTTTCGACTGGGACGGCACCTTAGCCGATTCCACCGCCCAAATCGTGCAGGGCGTGCAAAACTCTTTTTGCCGCTTCGGCTGGCCGCCGCCCGCCGAGGCCGACATCCGCGCCACCATCGGCCTGAGCCTGCGCGAAGCCCTGCGCCGCCTCTGCCCGCAGCTGGATCAACAGCAAACCGAAGCCGCCATCCGCGCCTATCAGCACGAATTCCACCACCACCGCGAGCAAACCGTTTTGTTCCCCGATGTGGGCAATATCCTGCAGCGGCTGCAACAGCACTACTGGCTGGCCGTGGCCACCGGCAAAGGCCGGCGCGGGCTCGATGCCGCCTTGGATGAAACCGACACGCGCAGCCTCTTCCTCGCCACCCGTACCGTCGACGAATGCGCCTCCAAGCCCCAGCCGGAAATGGTGCTCTCCATCTGCGAAGAATTGGGCGTGCACCCGGCCGAAGCACTGGTAATCGGCGACACCACCCACGATTTGCACATGGCACACAACGCCCAGAGCCCCGCCATCGCCCTCACCACCGGTGCCCACACCCCCGCCCAACTGCAAACCGCCCCACATCTGGCCATGCTGGATGGTTTGGCCAGCTTGGCGGCTTGGCTGGCAGAATGAAGGCTACCTGAAAGCGTAAGCTTCAATGAAGTTAAGATGAGTTTTGCGAGTTTCTGTGAAGCTAAGATTTTTTGCCGTGCAGTGTGGAGTAGAATGGCACATTTTTGATATTACCGCTGTTTGTGGGCGGCAGCAGGCCAGAATTAAGGAGGGGGTGAGTCTGGAAGGGCGGTCGGCCGGATTTGGAGGCCTTGTGTGGCTCTGCTGACAGTGATGCGCGTTTGGATTGGGACTATCTGGTTTGCGATACCGGCAGTGATGCCCAAGCGCCAGATAGGGTGCTGGGCGAGCTGACATTCCTCGATTAGGCGCAGGCTGGTAGTTTGCATGGAAATCCTCTATACTGCGCGCACTCCTGTTTTGCGGGTATCGTCTAATGGTAAGGCACCGGCTTCCCAAGCCGACTATGCGGGTTCGATTCCCGTTACCCGCTCCATTTTCTTTCCCCATGCTACTTTCCTGGCATGGGATTTTGTTGGCGGTTTGTTAAGAAATATTTACAAGTAGGTGGATGGAATGCAGAGGGGACAGCTTTTTCGGGCAGGGTGTGTGGGGAGGTGTAGTTAAGGATAAATATTTATTGTTTATATACAAATTATTATTCCGAATAAAGGCTACCTGAAAATAAAATCCGTTTTATTTTCAGGATAAAGTTTGGTAGACTCGGCGCTCTTTTTGCATACATAAATTTACTTTGGAGACCATAATGAGCTTTTTTGCTCAATATGCGCAGTTTTTTATCCAGTTTGCTGTGGTGCTGTTGTGCATCTTAGCCGGTGCCCAGGTGGGCGGCATCGGCTTAGGTGTGTTCGGCGGCATAGGTTTGGCAGTGTTGTCGTTCGGTTTCGGCCTAGAGCCCACCAGCCCGCCGATTGATGTGATGCTGATGATTATGGCGGTCGTGTCGGCAGCGGCAGCCATGCAAGCGGCCGGCGGTTTGGACTATATGATTAAAATCGCCACCCGCGTGCTGCATAAAAACCCGAAATACATCACCTTTATCGCGCCGATGGTTACCTACACCTTCACCATTTTGGCCGGCACGGGGCATGTGGCCTATTCCGTGCTGCCGGTGATTGCGGAAGTGAGCCGCAAAAACGGTATCCGCCCGGCACGCCCGCTCACCATGGCGGTGATTGCTTCGCAGTTTGCCATTGTGGCCAGCCCGATTGCGGCGGCGGTGGTGGCTTGCGTGAGCTACCTCGAGCCGCAGCATATTACGATGGCAGACGTGCTCAAAGTGAGCGTACCTTCCACCATCATCGGCATCGGTATTGCCTGCGTGTTGGTGAACCGGATGGGTAAGGAATTGAAAGACGACCTGGAATACCAACGCCGCCTGAAAGATCCGGCCTACAGCAAGCTGTATGATACGGAAACTGTTGCTGCTGATGCGCAAGTGAGCGGCAAAGCTAAGATTTCGGTGGGGATTTTCCTGTTTGCCGCTATTTTGGTAGTGCTGCTCGGCGCGATGCCTTCGCTGCGTCCAGTATTTAACGACAAGCCGATGGGTATGGCGCACACCATTGAAATTGTGATGCTTTCTGCTGCCGCGCTGATTATTGTTACCTGCAAACCAGATGGCAACGCGATTACGCAGGGCTCAGTGTTCCATGCCGGTATGCGTGCCGTGATTGCCGTGTTCGGTGTAGCCTGGTTGGGCGATACGCTGATGCACGGGCATTTGGACGAAGTACAGCAGGCGGTGTCTGGCCTGGTGCAGAGTGTGCCGTGGGCGTTTGCCTTTGCGTTGTTTGTGCTCTCTATATTGGTGAACAGCCAGGGTGCCACTGTGGCTACGCTGTTCCCGGTGGCCATTTCGTTGGGCGTGCCCACGCCGGTTATCATCGGCACATTCGTGGCGGTGAACGGCTATTTCTTCATTCCGAACTATGGTCCGATTATTGCCGCCATCGATTTCGACAGCACGGGCACGACGAAAATCGGCAAGTTTATTTTCAACCACAGCTTTATGCTGCCCGGCCTGTTGAGCATGGGTTTCAGCCTGGCCTTCGGCCTGCTGTTTTCCAAGATGTTCTTTGGCTGAACAGTTTGATTGGAATACAAACGCCCGGGCTTTGGTTCGGGTGTTTTGCTTGGGGGAAGGCTACCTGATGTTAGCTTCTCAAGAACTCAAGTAGCTCGTTTGATTTCGTTGGGATTGCTGCTTTCAGGTAGCCTTTATGTAGCATACCGGAGCAGCAAATGGTGGGTGTCAAACCCAACTCTGATATTTGTTGTTATCCACGCCATTACAGGCTACCTGAAATTTTCAGGTAGCCTTTTGTGGTTTGCTTGTCTTGCCGTTATTTAATCGCCATCAGCCTTTGATAAAGCTGAGTCATCAGGCGGCTGGTGTGCGGGTCTTTGGGCAGGATGACGAAGCTATTGGCCATGGCTTCTTCGCTGGGGAAGATGGATTCGTTGTTGCGGTATGCCTCGGGCATCAGCGCGCGGGCCGGCTGGCTGGCGGGGGCATAGGTAACGAAGCTGCCGTTGGCGGCGGCCACTTTGGGATCGAGGGTGTAGTTGATGTATTTGAGGGCGTTGGCGGGGTGGTGTGCGTCTTTGGGAATCATCAGGGAATCGATCCACACCGCCAGGCCGTTTTTAGGCACGAGCACTTGGATGTCGATGCCGTTGCCGGCTTCGATGGCTCGGTTGCGGGCGATGTTCAAATCGCCGCCGTAGCCTACAGCCACACACAGGTTGCCGGCAGCGAGGTCGTTGATGTAAGTGGAGGCGGTGAAGATGCGGATGTCTTTGCGCACGGCGCGCATCATGTCGGTGGCCGCTTGCAGGTCTTCGGGCTTGGTGCTGTTTGGATCTTTGCCTAAATAGTTGAGCGCCAAGGGGTATTGTTCGAGCGGGCTGTCGAAATAGGAAATGCCGCAGGATTTGAGTTTGGCGGTGTATTCTGGGTTGAACACTAAATCCCACACGTTTTCGGGCATGGGCTTGCCACCCAAGGCTTTTTGCACCATTTGGGTGTTGATGGCCAGCGTGTTGATGCCCCAGAAATAGGGCACGGCGTATTTGTTGCCGGGATCCACCTGCTCCATTAGCTTGAGCAGCTGCGGGTCGAGATTGCTGTAGTTGGGGATTTGGCTTTTGTCGATGGGCTGGTAGGCGCCGGCTTGGATTTGGCGGCCTACGTTAGAAATGGAGGGCACCACCAAATCGTAGCCGCTGCTGCCGCTGAGTATTTTGGCTTCGAGGGTTTCGTTGTTGTCGTAGTAGGCGGAGCGGATAGTGATGCCGGTTTTTTCGGTGAAGGCGGTGAGGGTGGCGGGGTCGACATAATCCGCCCAGTTGTAGAGGTTGAGCAGGTTGGCGTTGTCGCCTTCGGGGGCGGAGGCTTCGCTTTGGGCTTGGCCGCCGCAGGCAGCGAGCAGGCCGGCGCAAATAGCGAGCAGGAGCAGTTTCTTCATTGTTATTCCTTGGTGGGCGGGGAAGGAAGGGTAAGTAGGCGCAAACAATCTGATCATTATAGCCAAACGCTTGGTTCCTTCATACCTTGTGCTAGGGAAACGGTGCGGCGGCGCGGTTGGGGCAACTGCGCTGTGCGGCAAGTATTTTTCAATATTGCTAACAAATTGGCACTTTGTCTGCACTAAATTAACGCAGCGGCATTTTCTGCCTGCTTTTCAGGTAGCCTTCCGGCTATGGAAAAAGCACATGTTATAGAGTATCATGCCGCCCGTTACAACATAACATTCAGCACACACTATGCACTCTTGGTTACTTCGCGGCGCCGGCAGCCGTTTGCTTTTGGCCGTATCGCTCATCGCCCTGATGCTGGGCGTGTTTGCCTGGACGGGTGCGGCGCTATGAGCATCGTGTTCGACAATCTCACTGTGAGCTACCGCCGCCATCCCGCCGTACACCACATTTGCGGCGAATTCGCGCCAGGCAGCATGTGGGCGGTGTTCGGCCCCAACGGCGCGGGCAAATCCACTCTGCTCAAAGCCATCATGGGGCTGTTGAAAACCAGCACCGGCAGCGTGCAATGGGAAGGCATCTCCCGCCGCGATATCGCCTATCTGCCCCAGCAATCCGATATCGACCGCAGCCAGCCTATTTCCGTGTATGAGCTGGCCGCCATGGGTTTGTGGTATGAAATCGGCTTTTTCGGCGGCACCAAACCCGCACAACGCGAACGGGTGCACGCCGCGCTCGAGCGCGTGGGCATGGCCGATTTTGCCCGCCGGAGCATCGGCCAGCTTTCCAACGGTCAATTCCAGCGCGTGCTGTTTGCCCGCATGCTGGTGCAGGATGCCAAATTCCTGCTGCTGGACGAGCCCTTCAACGCTGTGGACGCGCGCACCACTTACGAATTGCTGGAAGTATTGCGCCAATGCCACCAAAACGAAGGCCGTGCCGTGATTGCCGTGCTGCACGATTATGAGCAGGTGCGCGCCTACTTCCCCCACACCTTCCTGATTGCCCGCGAAAAAATCGCCAGCGGCGCCACTGCCGATGTGCTCACCGAAGGCTACCTGAAACAGGCTACCGAAGCCATGCACCGCACCGAACCGCGCGAATGGTGCGCCGCTTGAGTTTTCAGGTAGCCTGAACGCCATGTTTGCCGCCACCGTTGTTTTTTCTTTCGAAACCGCAGCGAAGATTTCTCCGCCGGAGCGTTCCCGCAGCGTATCCGCAGCCGCACGCACTTCCCCGCCGAAGGCTACCGCCCGCACTTCGCGCCCAAAGGCAGCCGCGAAATGCTCGGCATCGTGTTTACCGCGTTTGAACACACCCGATTCGGCGAGCCGCTGCAAGCCGGGCTGGACTACCTTTATCCCGGCCGTGTGGATTATTCCGCCCTATGCCCCAGCACGGAATTTTGGATTATGGAAGGCGGCACCGCCGTGGGCGAAGGCGTAATCATTGCCAACGGCCATCCGCCTGCCAAGCAGGCTACCTGAAAACATGAGTTTCCATGAAACTGAACAATATAGTGGATTAAATTTAAATCAGGATAAGGCGGCGAGCCGAAGACAGTACAGATAGTACGGCAAGGCGAGCCAACGCTGTACTGGTTTAAATTTAATTCACTATAAAACCCAATCCATTTACCACGAATAAGCGCACACACCATGACCCTCTCCCAGCTCCTGATCGAACCCTTTGCCGACGATTTTATGCGCTATGCCCTCGCCTCCGTGCTGTTTCTGGCCGTGGGCGCGGCGCCGGTGGGCGTGTTTTTGGTGATGCGGCGCATGAGCCTGGTGGGCGACGCGCTCGGCCACGCGGTGCTGCCCGGCGCGGCGGCGGGCTATATTGCCGCCGGTTCGCTCAGCCTGCCCGCCATGAGCTTGGGCGGTTTTGCCGCCGGGCTGGCGATGGCGCTGCTCGCCGGCTTGGTGAGCCGCCACACCAATTTGAAGGAAGACGCGAATTTTGCCGCGTTTTACCTAGCCAGCCTGGCCTTGGGCGTGGTGCTGGTGAGCAGCTACGGCAGCAATGTGGATTTGCTGCATCTTTTGTTCGGTTCGGTGCTGGCGGTGGATACGCCGTCGCTGATTTTGGTGCTGTGCGTGAGCGCGGTGTCGGTGTTGACGCTGGCGCTGATCTACCGCCCGCTGATGCTGGAGAGCATCGACCCGCTGTTTCTGCGCGCGGTAAACGGGCGCGGCGGGCTGTGGCATGTGCTGTTTTTGATGCTGGTGGTGCTGAATTTGGTGGCCGGTTTTCAGGCCATCGGCACGCTGATGTCGGTGGGCGTGATGATGCTGCCGGCGATTACCGCGCGGCTGTGGTCGCGCAGCATGGGCGGGCTGATTGCGCTTTCGGTGCTGATTGCGCTCGCCTGCAGCTTCTGCGGCCTGCTGTTTTCCTACCATGTGGATATCCCCTCCGGCCCGGCGATTATTTTGTGCCTGGGCGGCGTGTATGCCGTGTCGCTGTTTATCGGGCGCGAGGGCGGGATGCTGCCGAAATGGTGGCGCGGGAGGCATTTGCGGACGTAGTGGCCGGCAGCTTGAAGGCTACCTGAAAATGCTCTGCGAAACTAAATTCTTAGTTCATATAGTTTTAGTGATATTTTGGATTTCGAGACAAATTATTTTTTGGGAAGTCTCACCATCTCCTACCCTGTTCGCTTTTGCGCATCATGCCGGCGCGGGGCACTTCCTTTCTTTGCTTCGCCAAAGAAAGGAAGCAAAGAAAGGCGACTGCGGGCACAGGTTTGGCTCCGCCAAACTTCCCTCCCTCCGCACGGTTTTTCGGGCGGGCTCGCAACTTGCGGCTGCGCTGCTTCGGGCATGCAAGCCCTTGTTTCCCGAAAAACCGCGCTCCGTTCGGCTGTGCCAGCAGGGGGCGCTGCATTGTACGTTTGTGGTGAATTTTCTGTTTTGAAATTCGCACATTAGTAAAAAGGCTACCTGAAATCTTTCAGGTAGCCTCACGGACGAGCCGGAAGGCTCATATGAAAACCAAACATAAGGAGTAAAAGATGAAATTGAAGCATTGGAAACTCGGCCTGATTGCCGCGCTGTTTTCCGGCAGCCTGTATGCCGCGCCGCTGGAAGTGGTGTCGAGCTTCAGCATTTTGGGCGATGTGGCCAAGCAGGTGGGCGGCGAGCGCGTGAACGTGAGCAACCTGGTCGGCCCCGACCAAGACGCGCATGCCTACAACCTCACCAGCCGCGATATGCAGCGCATCCGCAATGCCAAGCTCGTGCTGGTGAACGGCTTGGGTTTTGAGCAGGCTGCGGTGATGCGCGGCATCCGCCAAAGCGGCGTGCCGTTTGCCGAGGCCACCAAAAACATCCAGCCGATGAAGGCCGAAGACCACGATGAGCACGATCACGACCATGACCACCACGGCCACGGTCATGACCACGGCCACCACCATCACGGCGAATTCGATCCGCACGTGTGGAACGACCCGGTGCTGATGAAAACCTACGCCCAAAACGTGGCCGACGCGCTGATTAAAGTCGACCCGCAAGGCCGCGCTTATTATCAGCAGCGCCTCAGCGGCTACCAAGCCCGCCTCGATGCCATGCACCAATGGGCACAAACCCAATTCAACAGCGTGCCGCAGGCAAGGCGCAAAGTGCTCACCGGGCACGATGCCTTCAACTACATGGGCAAACGCTACCGCATCGAATTCATCGCCCCGCAAGGCGTGAGCACCGAAGCCGAGCCTTCCGCCCGCCAGGTTTCCGCCCTAATCCGCCAAATCCGCAGCCAGGGCATCCGCGCCGCGTTTAGCGAAAACATCAAAGATTCGCGCATGGTGGAACGCATCTCGCGCGAAACCGGTATCCGCGTAAACGGCAAGCTCTATTCCGACGCCCTGAGCCGCGGAGCTCCCGCCGCCACTTATGAGCAAATGTTCCGATACAACGTGAACGCGCTGGTAAATGCGATGAAGCAGTAGTGTTTGAAACGGCATAGTAAAGGCTACCTGAAAACCGATTTTTTGGTTTTCAGGTAGCCTTTTATGATGGTGAAAACAAAGCAGTGTGGCATCAGCTCACGATGAAACTAGCCGCTTACGTTTAAATGGGCATCGTATGGTTCGGAATGTTCCGCCACGATTTGCTGCAAATCGCGCATCAGGCGGTCGATGGTTTGAGCGTATGCAACAGCATCGAGCTGGGAGAGCAGGTCTAATTCATCGAAACACTCAATAATGCTCTGCAATTTCGGCGGGCAGTAGGGCAAGATTTCATCATAATTTTTCGGCATGCGTAATGTCCAAATGCCTGCTTCCGGCGAAATGACTCCCGATTTGATGGCGCTCAATAAACCGAGCGCCAAGAAGGCGATATAGAGCGTGGGATTTGGGGTGCGGATATGAAGGGTAGGCATGATGATTGGGGAGTTTGGCGAGCCGCAGCAAGCAACTAGGCGATCAGTTTGGCACAATCATAGCCAAATTAATGCGCTGAATAAAGTTTCAGGTAGCCTGCATGATGTGGCAGGCTACCTGAAAGTTTCTTTGCCATTTACTGCCCAGCTTCCGGCCTTATCTGGCTTTTGTGCACATAGCCGTAATAAGCTGAGGTGACTATTCCCCATCTGCCGATTACGCCTACGAAATGCCAGTTTCCTTTACGCTTGGCGGGGAATTCGATCACTCTTGTGCCGTTGGCGAAACGCCCCACCATACCGGAACGGTTGCCGGCTTTCCGGCGTATATTGGCCGAGCCATCGGCGCTGTGCACGGTATAAACATGGCGCAGGCTAACCTGGCTTTGGTGCACATAGCCGTTGATGATGCGCCGCTCCGCCGGCTGGTTTGGCCGCAAGGCCAGCCGCACGCGGTACCACGCGCCACTTCTGCCGAGGATGGCGGCTTCGCTTTGATTGTCGCAAACGGCAAGGATGGCGGCGCGGGTGTTGGGACGGGCACGGATGTTTACTCTCTTGCCGCCGTCGGTAACCAAATAGGTAGTGGGTTCGGCTTCGCCGGTTGCTACGGAGGACAGGCCGCAGCTATCGGGGGCAACATGGGCGGCGGCAGTGGTGGATAGCACCAACAGCACGGCGGCAAGGGCAGAGGTGCGGGTATGCAGTGATGAAAGCATGGGCTTGCTCCTGAGATAGGGTAGGGAAGTTTGTGGCGGTGGTGCTTGCCGCCATTATATCCAACATTGCGCCGGATAAAGTTTCAGGTAGCCTGCATAGGATGGCAGGCTACCTGAAATGTTTTACTGCTTAGCGCCCGGCTTTCGGCCTCAACTGACTTTTGTGCACATAGCCATAAGTGTCACTGTCGCTGCCGTGCACGCTCACATAGTGCCAGTCGCCTTGGCGCTTGGCGGGGTGTTCGACCACGGTGGTGCCGTTGGGGATGCGTTGCTGTATTTCGACACGGCTGTTGGCATTCAGGCGCAGGTTGGCGGAGCCGTCGGCGCTGTGCACGGTATAAATATGGCGCAGGCTAACCTGGCTTTGGTGTACATAGCCGTTGATGATGCGCCGCTCCGCCGGCTGGTTTGGCCGCAAGGCCAGCCGCACGCGGTACCACGCGCCACTTTTGCCGAGGATGGCGGCTTCGCTTTGATTGTCGCAAACGGCAAGGATGGCGGCGCAGGTGTTGGGCTGGGCGCGGATATTGACTTCTTCGCTGTTGTGGTTGGTGGCCAGATAGCTGGCAGGTGTCGCACTGTCGGGCAGACCGCAGCTATCGGGGGCAACATGGGCGGCGGCAGTGGCGGATAGCGCCAACAGCATAGTAGCAAGGATGGCGGTTCGGGTATGCAGTGATGAAAGCATGGGCTTGCTCCTGACTGGGGTTGGTTGGAGGAAATTCGTTACGGTTCCATCTGCCGCCATCATATCTAAATTGCCGTGCCAGATAAAGTTTCAAGTAGCCTGCGTGGTGTAGCAGGCTATCTGAAAGTTCGTGTTTCAATATAAGTTAAAACGGTCAAAGGCAGTATTTTTTCTAGGCAGTCTCTCGGTTGGGGCTTAATTTCAGCCGAATCAGGTAGGTTTGTTGCAAGTGCCGCTTGGAAAGGAGAGAGGACATTTATTTTTTATTCTATTCCATATTTAGCAATTTTATTTCACGAACATTGTTTTCAGTATGATTCCAAACTGTTTTTAGGCAGGCTGAAACACAAATCGGGCGAATCTGTGCCCTTTTAAAATAGGTATTGCTGATGCCGGGATTGCCTTGCCGTGCGGGAAATGGTAGTTTGGCAGTCTCTTTACAAAATTTGTGGCACAAACTGCCAAGTTGAAGCGGGAGGAGACGGAAGTGAACGAAACCAAAGAAGCCCTATTGGAAATGCAACCGCGCGAGGCGGCGGTGATGGCCGCGCTGGTGGTGGCCTTGATGAGCATCACCATGATTCATTTCGGCTGGGTGCCGCATTTGTCGGTGATTTTGGTGCTGTGCGGGCTGCTCTGTTTCGGCAAAGCCAAAGGGCTGGATTTCGGCCGTATGCAGCTGAGTATGGCGCGCGGCGTGCTCTCCGGCATCGGTGCGATTTATCTCTTCTTTTTCATTGGTTTGCTGGTGTCGGCGCTGATGGTGTCCGGCGCGATTCCCACGCTGATGTATTACGGCTTCGAGCTGATTTCGCCGCAGTTTTTTTATCTTTCCGCCTTCGTGCTCACTTCGATGGTGGGCGTGGCCATCGGCAGCAGCCTCACCACCTGCGCCACCCTGGGTGTGGCTTTTATCGGCATGGGCAGCGCGTTGGGTGCTAATCCGGCTGTGGTGGCCGGGGCGGTGGTGTCCGGCGCGTTTTTCGGCGACAAAATGTCGCCCATTTCCGACACCACCAGCATTGCCGCCTCCATTGTGGGCATCGATTTGTTCGACCACATCCGCAATATGATGTACACCACCATCCCCGCCTGGCTGCTTACCGCGCTGTTGCTTTGGCTGCTCTCCGGCCATACCGCTGCCGCTGATTTAAGCAGCGTGGCCGCCTTCCAAACCCAGCTGCAGGCCAGTGGCTTAGTGCACGGCTACGCCCTATTGCCCTTTGTCGTGCTGATCGTTTTGGCCATGCGCCGCGTGAACGCTATTTACACCATCATCATCACCATCGCCGTTTCCCTCGTGCTCACCTACCTGCACAGCAGCCCCAGCGTCGAACAGCTCGGCGGCTACTTCTTCAACGGCTACGCTCCGCCAGAAGGCACCGATTTGGGCAATGTGGCCAAGCTGATTTCGCGCGGCGGCATCGGCAGCATGTTTTTCACCCAAACCATCGTTATCCTCGCCCTCAGCCTCGGCGGCCTGCTCAACGCTCTGGGCATCCTGCCCGCGCTGCTCTCCGGCATCGGCCATATGCTGGTCAACGCCGGTCGTGCCACCTTCACCGTGGCCGCCACTTCGCTGGGCGTAAACGTGCTCATCGGCGAGCAATACCTCAGCCTGCTTCTGGCCGGCAACACCTTCAAGCCTATCTACGAGCGGCTCGGCCTGCATCCGCGCAACATCGCCCGCACCGTGGAAGACGCAGGCACGGTAACCAACCCGCTCGTGCCCTGGAGCGTGTGCGGCGTGTTTATCCACCATGCCCTCGGCGTGCCCGTGATCGATTATCTGCCCTATGCCTTCTTCTGCTACCTCAGCCTGCTGCTCACCCTAGTGTTCGGCTTCACCGGGCTCACTTTGAGCAAGAACGAGGCAGCATAAACGGGCACGACACTACAGATTGGAAAAGGCTACCTGAAAAGTGCAAGGCGGGTTTCTTGCTTCGCAGAAGCTGACACTTTCAGGTAGCCTTATATTACATATTACGCCCTGACAACAGGGGCAAGCAGTAAATTCTTTTGTTTTGGTTGGCACGTACAGGGGGATGCCGATATCCGGCCGGCGGCTGAGGAGGCGCTGCAATAAAGGGAGGGTGATTTGAGTCGGCGTGGCAATGCCGATCTACGGCGATATAAAAGGCTACCTGAAAACGCAGCGCAGCGGAGTTTCTGCACGGCTAAAGTTTCAGGTAGCCTTTGTTTATTCTATTTGCTTAGGTAGCAGTTTACTGTTGCGGCTGGGTGCGTTCTTTTTCTTCGGTAACGAAGCCGACTTTGCTCAGGCCGGCGTCGCGCACGGCGCTGAGGGCTTTTTCTACGTAGTCGAACTGGGTGTTTTTATCAGCAGCGATGGCAATCACTTGGTCGGGATTGGTTTTGGCCAGTTGTTGCAGCTGGCTTTCCAAAGCCTGCAGGGTAATCGGCTCGCCTTCGGCTAAGTGATAGCTGCCGTCGGCGGCAATGGAAATGCGCAGCGGGTCTTTGGGCTGGGCCGCATTTTCCGCCACTTGCTTGGCTGAGGCGGTGGGCAGTTCCAGCGGGATGGAGTGGGTCATTACCGGCATGGTAATCATGAATACAATCAGCAGCACGAGCATCACGTCTACCAGCGGGGTAACGTTGATGTCGGCCATGGGCGAATCGTCGCCGCTGTTCATCGAACCGAAGGCCATGCTCTTACTCCTTATTGTTCATAATTTTAACGTGCAAATCGTAGGCGTAGGCATCCATATCCTGCACCACCTGTTTGTTGCCGAACACGATGAAGTTGTAGGCCAGCACGGCGGGGATGGCGGCAAACAGGCCGATGGCGGTAGCCACCAGCGCTTCGCCGATGGGGCCGGCCACGGTGGCGATGTTTACCTGGCCTTGCAGGCTGATGTTTTCCAGCGCGTGGTAAATGCCCCATACCGTGCCGAATAGGCCGATAAACGGAGCAGTGGCGCCTACGGAGGCGAGAATGGTAAGGCCGCCGTTGAGGCCGCGTTTGGCAATGTTCATTTTATGGCGGATGTGCTGCACCAAATAGTCGCCCAAAGGGATGCTGGTGAGCTGGCTGGCGGGGTTGGCGCGATAATGGCGCGCGGCTTGAATGGCAGATTCGGTGAGGTCGGCCAGTGGGGAGGGATGGGCTTTGGCCAGGCGCAGCATATCATCGAGCGAGGCCACGGTGGCTACGGACTCAATCGTGCCCCGATTGGCGTGGCGCACTTGGTGCAGGCGGATGCTGCGCATGATGATAATCCACCAGGTAAGGACGCTCATCAGCACCAGCAGTATAAATACGGTAATCAATACAATGTCGCCTTGGGCGAAAACATGTCCTAAATTCATGATATTCCTAATGTTAATGATGAAATTGGATAATTGGTTTAGTTTGGGGCTTTAAGGGGCTTTAAACCGCAGGGTAAAAGTATAGCTTTGGCGTACAGGCTGGCCGTTACGTTTGGCTGGAACGAAGGTATAGCTCTGACGCACGGTGTCGGCTGCCGATCTGCCGAACAGCGGATGGGAGGCGGAAACGATTTCCACGCTGGAAGGCTTGCCGTTGGCTTCCACCATCACGCGCAGTTTTACTGTGCCGCTGATGCCATCTTCTTCTAATTGCTTCGGATAGGGTGGTTTCGGGTTATTCAGGTAGCCACCAAGGTGGGTGGGTGCGCTGTCGCCGCCACCTCCTTGGCCGGTACCGGAGCCATCGCCGGTACCACGCCCGCTGCCGTGGCCGCCGCCTTCGCCGGAGCCGGAACCGGGGCCGCGTCCGCTGCCTTCGCCGGGGCCGACACCGGTGCCTTTGCCGCCACCGCTGCCACCGCCTTCTCCGGCGGAAGGCGTACCTTTGCCGTCACCGCCACCGCCTGCGTTGGTGCCATGGCCTGCACCGGGGTTGGCAGGGGCAATAGGCCGCTCAGGCTGCGCCTGCGGCTGGGGTTCGGGGCGGGGTTGCGCTTGAGGCTGCGGTTTTGGCTCGGGTTTCGGCTCGGCAGGTTTGGGCTGAACGATGTCGGCAGGTTTGTCTTGCCGTTCCACCGGTTTGATTTGCGCGTGCTGTTCCGGCACGGGCTTGGCCGGCTGCGGTTTGGGCTGTTCAGGTTTGGGCGCTTCGGGCGGGGTTTGCTCCGGTGGCCCGGCGGGCGGCTCGTCTTCAGATATGGTGTCGCCACCCGTACCACCGCCGCCACCGCCGCCGCCAATCTCGCCGAGATCAACAAAGCTCAGCCCGGGCGGTTCGGGTGGCAGTTCCGGCGGCTTAATCGAGATCAACAGCCAATACAGCAGGGCATGGGCAGCGATCACGAATAAGAGCGCAATCGGGGATAAAAGACGGTTTTCGGTTTGCATAATAGGGCGGCATATTAGTGCGAACTATTTCTGTTTGCAAGGAGTTTCTATTTGATTGTTTAAGTGGCAGGTGTTTTCGCCAAAAAGCGTGTTTCAGTAGGGGGTGACGTGGAAGTGTGGATGACTTAGTCTTTTATCGCTAAAGCACTTCACTTTACTATTGCGTTGGCTCGCCTTGCTTCACTCCTGTATTGTCTGCGGCTCGCTGCTTGGTATGAAAAAATAATTGCTTTAGCTATAGATTGGAGACTGCCTAAAATTTCAGGTAGCCTTTGTGGTGCCTGTTCTATAATCAGCTAAAACTGGCTATATTGGTATAACTATCTGTTTAATAATATAAAATATATTATTTAAGCAATTAAATTGCTATTTATAATTTTATATAGTATAAAATGCTATAAATATAGAAAACATCTGTCAGCCGAGCTTGTATGCCGGCCGATTTGGGCAGGAAAACTGCGTAATGCGGCAGCGGCGCAGTTTTGGCGGCGGTTTGGATGTTTATTTTTGTTAAAATCGCGCCATTCTGAGTAGTTTTGGATTATTGCAGTTTTATGAAATCTCCTGCTTCCTGGTCGTCTAAAATCGGTTTTATCTTATCTGCCGCCGGCTCTGCCATCGGCTTGGGTGCAATTTGGAAATTCCCCTACACCGCCGGCACTAACGGCGGTGCGGTGTTTGTGCTGATGTTTTTGATTTTCACCGTTTTGGTGGCGCTGCCGGTGCAGCTGGCCGAGTTTTATATCGGCCGTAAGAGCGGCAAAAACGCGGTGGATGCATTTAAAACGCTCGCGCCGAACAGCCTGTGGCCGTGGATCGGGCGCATGGGCGTGTTTGCCTGCTTTATCTTGCTGTCGTTCTACAGCGTGGTGGGCGGTTGGGTGCTAAATTATGTGGTGCACGCGTTTGACGGCAGCATCCACCAAAATGCAGATTTCGGTGCGCTATTTGGCAGCACGATTTCCAGCCCAGCCGGCTCAATCGCCTATCAGGGGCTGTTTATGCTGATGACGGTGTGGGTGGTGAAAAGCGGCATCGCGGCGGGCATCGAACGGGCCAACAAATACATGATGCCCGCGTTGTTTGTGTTGCTGCTATTGCTGGCGGTGCGCTCGCTCACGCTGGACGGCGCGATGGCGGGCATCTCCTTCCTGCTCAAGCCTGATTGGTCGCACTTCACGCCGCAAACCATGCTCACCGCACTGGGGCAGGCCTTTTTCGCGTTGAGCCTGGGCGTGTCTACCATGATTACTTATGCCGCCTATTTGGACAAAAAACAGGATTTGTTCCGCTCCGGCAACAGCATTATGTGGATGAATTTGCTGGTGTCTTTGTTGGCCGGTTTGGTGATTTTCCCCGCTGTGTTCGCCTTCAACTTTGAGCCGGGACAGGGGCCGGGGCTGATTTTCGTGGTGCTGCCTGCCGTGTTTATGAAGCTGCCGCTGGGGCAAATCCTGTTTGCCGTGTTTATGCTGCTGGTGGTATTCGCCACGCTCACTTCCGCCTTCTCTATGCTGGAAACCGTGATTGCCGCTGCCATCCGTGAAGACGAACGCAAACGCAGCAAAACCACCTGGCTGATCGGCACGGCGATTTTTATTGTCGGCATTCCCTCCGCGCTCTCGTTTGGCGTGCTCTCCGAATGGAAGCTGTTCGGTAAAACGCTGTTTGACCTGTGGGACTACATGATTACCGCACTGATTATGCCGATCAGCTCGCTTTTGGTGGCGGTGTTTGTGGGCTGGATACAGCAGAAGAGTGATGTGTTCGAACACATGCGCGAAGGCAGCAGCGTGCCGCAAGCCGTGATTGCGCTGTGGTTCAATGCGCTGCGTTTCCTCGCGCCGGTAGCGATTTTGCTGGTATTTGCCAATACGTTGGGCTGGGTTTAGCGGCTTTCAGGTGGCCTTATGGTGGGATTCCTATAACTGAAAGCAAATCGGCAAGCCTTAGTCGCTACGGGATGCAGTAGGGTAAAGCAATGCTGTGGCAACGATAGAGCTTTCTCTAATATAAGCGGTAAAAAGGCTACCTGAAATTTCAGGTAGCCTTTTTTAGCGCCCATATCACCGGGTTTGCTCAAATTGCTCTTGTGCCCAGCGTTGGCGATTGTCGGGGGTGTCGGCGGATTGGGCTTGCCCCTGTCGCCAGTTGCGGTAGGCTTCGGCATCGAAGGCAATCACCCGACCACCCATGGCGGCTACTTCACCGGCCACGCTTTGGCTGATGCGCCAAGAGGCTAGGTCGGGGCAGGCGTTTGGTTCGGGATACCATAGCACCACCACGGCATTGCCGCCCTGCATTTGGACTTCGATTTGTTCGGCATACTGGTCGATGGCTTGGTATTTCTGGTTGAGGCGGGTTTCTACGGCGTGAACCACGTGTAGGGGGATGGGGGCGGCACCGTTTTCCCATTGTGCCCATTCTTCGGCAGAAGCGCCGTGGGGGAAATCGACATTGGCGGCAAGAGCTTGGCCGGCTTCGGCTTGAGTGAGGCCGAGATTGCGGCGCAGGGCTTTGAGTTCGATGGGGAACATGGTTTTCCTTTTGGGCTGGTTATTTAACTTGTGCGGCCAAGTGTTCTATCGCTGCCTGTGCGCAAAACAGGCCGAAGGCGGCGGTAACCAGCATGCTCGCGCCGTAGCCAGCGCAAGACAATCCTTGCGGTGCGGCATCGGTTTCGCAGGCGGCACCGGTTTGCGGCGGGGTGACGTTTTCTTCGGAATAGATGCAGCTCACTTTCATGCGCTCTTTCGGATCACGAGGAAAGCCGTGGCGGCGGCGCAGGGTGTAGCGCAGGTTGGAAAGCAGCGGGTCGT
Source organism: Eikenella sp. NML03-A-027 (assembly GCF_001648395.1). Lineage (NCBI taxonomy): Bacteria > Pseudomonadati > Pseudomonadota > Betaproteobacteria > Neisseriales > Neisseriaceae > Eikenella > Eikenella sp. NML03-A-027. Next base: position 245,820 of record NZ_LXSM01000017.1, read on the forward strand.
GGGTGGTGCGAGCGAGGTCGGCGCGGCGGATGAGGGCGGGGTCGCGCTGGCCGCCCGCACCGCCGGACACCACAAAAGCTTGCTTTTTCGCTACAAAATGGGCGGCCATGGCGGCTTTCACACGCACTTGGTCGATGGCGTCGATCACAAAATCAAACGGCTCGGCAAATAAGGTTTGCACGTTTTCCGCATCCACAAAATCTTCGATTTCATGCACGGTGCAGGCGGGGTTGATTTGCAGGATGCGCCGGTGCAGCGCGGTTACTTTGGGCAGGCCGAAATTGTCGGTGAGCGCGTGGAGCTGGCGGTTGGTATTGGATTCGGCCACGTTGTCCAAATCAATCAGCGTGAGCCGGCCGATGCCGCTGCGCGCTAGCGCCTCCACCGCCCAAGAGCCCACGCCGCCCACGCCCACCACGCAAACATGGGCTTGGGCAAAGCGTTGCAGGGAGGCAGAGCCGTAGAGGCGGGAAATGCCGCCGAAGCGGCGCTCGTTTGGGGTGGGAATAATCATCGGGATAGGTCAAAAAACAGGTAGAAAAAATGGCACATTCTGTGCATCGGTATTATACTGTAAACGTATCAGGAAGAGACCCGTCCGGCGGCTGTAGCCTCTGCGCGGAAGCATTGAAATATCGTTCACTAGGAGAAAGCTTATGTATCAACATATCGTGATTGCAGTAGACGGCAGCCGCACTTCCCAACACGCGCTCAAACAGGCCTGCGGCCTGGCTCAGTCCACCGGCGCGGCACTCACTTTGGTGCATGTGGCCAACCCCGCCGAATACGTGGCCACCGTTGCCCCCGAGTTTTTGCAGTATGAAAACTACGAAACCGCCGCCACCGAACAAGGCAATGCCATTTTGGACGCCGCCATCAAACAGGCGCGCACCGCCTTGGGCGAAGATGCAAAACTCGGCCGCCACCTGCTTGTGATCAGCAAAAATGCACGCGATATGGCCAAAAGCCTGGTGGATTATGCCACCGAGCAGAAAGCCGACCTGCTGGTGCTGGGCACCCACGGCCGCACCGGCCTGATGCACCTCCTGATGGGCAGCTTCGCCGAAACCGTGATGCGCGAAACCCGCCTGCCGCTTTTGATTATCCGCCGCGAAGCATAAGGCTGGGGATGTAGGCAGGATTAGAGGCTACCTGAAAGTTTCAGGTAGCCTCTTTTGATATTGTAGTAGGTCGGGCATTGATGCTCGACCTACGCGTTTGGTTTTAGAGTTCGTTGCAGCTAATCCGCCATTCCTTGGTGTATTCCCAGCGGTAGTCCACCACGATGTCGTTGGCGTCGGTGTAGTAGGTTTGGTAGAGATTGCGCCCGTAGCAGACATCGGCGTAGTAGGTGGTTTGGCCGGTGCCCATGCCGGGGTTTTGGTAGGTACCGAGGTTTTCTCGGCCGGCGTAGCGGGTGTGGTAGTATTTATAGGTGTAGGCATAGCGGTTGCTACCTACTCTACTGCGGCCGGAATTAGGCTGGCCGCCGTGTTCGCGGAATACTTCGTTGATGTGCTGGCCAACTTGGCGTTTCATGTTGTCGTCTAGAGAGGCGCAGCCGGCAAACAGGAAAACGGCGCCGGCAATCAGGCCGAGGCGCAGCAGGTTTCGGGTGGGATGTGCGGGGGGTGGATAGGCTTGCATGGTTGGTTTCCTCGCAGGTTGAAATTAAGGAAATAATACCAATGGCGGGATGTGCTGACAAGAAGGCTGCCTGAAAGTTTCAGGTAGCCTTCTTGGTGGTTTTGCATATTGTTTGACCTATGGCAATTTATTGCTGCCGACATGCTGAAAAAGAGATGGATTTTGGGTTTGGCTCATTCATGGAGCGGAAACCTGGTCTATGGTTTTCAGGTAGTCTTTGCTTGGGGCAGAAACGGGCTTACAAGAACAGTTGCAGCAAATCGTTCAGATAGCGCTGGCCGCGTTCGGTGGGGCGCAGGAGGGTGGGGTCTGGGTCGATGAGTCCGAGCCGGGCGGCTTCCTGCAGGGGGTGGGCGATGGTGGCGAGGCTGTGGCCGGTGCGCTCTTGGAACAGGCGGGCGGGTACGCCGTCGGTGAGGCGCATGGCGTTGAGCATGAATTCGAAGGGCAGCTCGCTTGAGGCTACCTGAAAACGTTCGACGGCATCGGCGGGGTTGCCTTGCATGGCGGCGAGATAACTGCGCGGGTGGCGGGCGCGGGTGGTGCGCGTGATGCCGCTGTGGCTGCTGATTTTGCCGTGGGCGCCGGCACCGATGCCGATGTAGTCGCCGAATTGCCAGTAGTTGAGGTTGTGGCGGCATTGCTGGCCGTTTTTAGCGAAGGCGCTGGTTTCGTAGCGTTCGAAGCCGGCGGCAAGCAGGGTGTGGTGCACGGCTTGTTCGATGGTGTAGGCGGCGTCTTCTTCGGGGATGCCGGGGGGCGGGATGCGGCCGAAGGGGGTGTTGGGCTCCATGGTGAGGTGGTAGGCGCTGATGTGGGTGACGCCGAAGGAGAGGGCGGTTTCGGCGTCGCGCCGGGCTTCTTCGGGGGTTTGGTGCGGCAGGGCATACATGAGGTCGGTGTTCACGCGGGGGAAGATGGCGAGCGCGGCTTCGATGGCGGCGCGGGCTTCATCGCCGTTGTGGATGCGGCCGAGGGCGTGCAGTTTGGCGTTGTCGAAACTTTGGATGCCGAGCGACAGGCGGGTGATGCCGGCTTCGGCGTAGCCTTGGAAGCGGGCTTGTTCGAAAGTGCCGGGGTTGGCTTCGAGGGTGATTTCGGCTTCGGGCTGCAGGCGCACCAGGGCGCGCACGCCGGAAAGCAGGCGGCTGATGGATTCGGCGGAAAACACGCTGGGGGTGCCGCCGCCGATGAAGACGGTATCCACCGGCCGCCCCCAGATGTGGGGCAGTTCGTGTTGCAGGTCGGCGAGCAGGGCGTTGATGTAGGCGGCTTCGTCGGTGTCGGGCTTGAGGCGGTGGGAGTTGAAGTCGCAATAGGGGCATTTTTGAATGCACCAGGGGATGTGGATATAGAGCGAGAGCGGGGGCAGGGCGCTGAGGCCGGAGCCGGGGGCTTGCAGTAGGGGCATGGTGTGGCGATTGTTTTTTAAAATAATGGGTTATTTGGCTTGGAAGGCTACCTGAAAAACCTGGCTGCCGATGCGGATGTCTGCCAGGTAGCCGTCGCGGCGGTCGGTGCACACGGGCAGGCGGATTTGGGCGGCGAGCCAGGAGCCGTCGGCCTGGCGCTGAAGCGGGAAGCGGTTGAAGCCCATGTTCATGCCGTCCATGCTGAAGCGCACTTCGGCCTGCTGCACTTGGGGCGGCACGTTTTCCAGGGTGATGTCGAAGGGGCGGTGGCGCGCGGCGGCGAAGCGGATGCGGCTGCCGTCTGGCAGGGTGCAGCCTTGGCGCGGGTCGCAATCGGTTTGTACCACCGTTTCGGCAGCGGGCTGCTGCCCGGCACGCCATTGGCGTACGGCAAAATGGCCGCCGGCCAGCAGCAACAGCGCGGCGAGGGCAAGCAGGATTTTGGCGCGGGGGGAGAGGGTTTGCGACATAAGAGGCTACCTGAAAAAGTTTGGGCGGGTTATCTGGGTCTGATTAGGAAAAGTATTATGACAATCGGGGCCAGCAAAAACGGCACAAAGCTGTTGAGAAAACCTGTCCGAAACGCTGCCCTTCCCTCGGCTTTTGCTCCTGCTTGCCGTATCAAGGCCACGATAAAGCCGATCACTAAAGCCGGTGTCGAAAACCAATATGCAAACCATAATTCACCGTTATCAAACACGAGCACTGCCAGCCAATACCCCCATAATCCCAAATTCATGGTCAGCGAGATGCCCGACACAAAATACGGCCGGACACTCGACATCTTCCAACTGCACAGCCAAGCCAGCAGGGTGGGGATGAGCAGAAGAATATAATTAGCAAGAGCTACGTCTTCCAAAAAAGGTAAAGTCAATAACCCGATTGAGGGTGGCCAGCACAGCGTATATACCGTTAGCGGCAGATACAGCGCCAAGGCAATCAAAATATCTTTCCAATACGGATTAAGCTTGTTCCACATTTGTTTGACCTTTCGGTTTGGTTTTTCAGGTAGCCTCATGCCATGTGGCAAAGGCTACCTGAAAATATCTTCATCGCCCTTGCACCACCGCATGCGCCCCTGCCGCGAGCCAGCGTTCGGCATAGTGTGCCGTCAGCGTCGCATTGGCAGGCAGCAGCACCAGCACCAGCGGCACGCCTTCGGCCAGTGCGGCGCAGGCTTGTTCCGCCGCGGTTGCGTTATCTGCCGGCCACACGGCGGCTTCGGCTTGGGCGGCGGCTGCGGCGGCAATGTCGTCGGCCGAGTGTACCAGCGGCCAGCGGCGCACATCGCCCGGCGTATCGGCGGCCAAATCGGCTAAATCCGCCAGCAGGCGGCTGCCCGGCGGCGGGTTGGCGGCATGGAGCGGCAGCACGCAAAAACCGTCTGCCGCGTGCAAACCCTCATTCAGGCTACCTGAGAACTGCGTGGGCAAAGCCAGTGCCGCCAGCAGCGCGGCATTGGCCGGCAGCATGGGCGACACATCATAACGCCCCGGCTGCTGCCAGCGCCATTGCTGGCCTTCGCGCGACTGCAATTCGCCGCGCCAGCCGTCGGCCGGCACGCGGAAAAAACGCAGCCGCACATGGGCGTGTTCGTAGCTGTGGGTTTTGGCGAGCCACGGCACGGCGCTGTGGATTTGGATGCCCAGCTCTTCAGCAAACTCGCGGCGCAATGCTGCCAACTCGCTCTCGCCCGCCTCCACCTTGCCGCCGGCAAATTCCCAATAGCCCGCATAAGCCTTGCCTTCGGGGCGCGAACTGAGCAGCACCTCGCCACGATCGTTATACACAATACCGGCCACCACTTGCAGCAGCGGGCGGGGGTCGGCATCGGCCGGGGCGATGCGGGTGTGCCAGAGCCAGTCGATGCACTCCTGCAGCAGGGCAGGCAAACGGCTGATTTCTCGGGTGTATTCCTTGCGCAGCGGATGTTCCCAATCTTGGTTTTCCACCAGCATCACGCCAAACTGCCCGCGCGGGCCGAAGCCATACCAGCCCGCATCGAGCAGGTATTGCCCGCCGCAAAAGCTGATTTGCAGCAGGTCTTCGCCTAAAAGCAGATCGGCCGGGTTGCTGTCGGCGTGTTCCAGCAGCCAGAAGAAATTGTCGTAGGTGATGGTTCCGTTGCGGAGGTTGAGGGCTTGGGGCATGGTGTGGCGGAGGGAGGGATAAACGCGGGCAGTTTACTGGAGCGGGCGGGCTGGGGCAACGGCGGCGTTTCAGGTAGCCTGCAAAGGGTGGTGGGTATCGGCTTAGACGTTATTAGACGATAAATGTACAATTAGACAAAATACAGTACAATAATGGCTAATCCCACATAAAGGCACCCGTATGGAAGACCCTCTCTATTTCCCCAGAACCGAATTGGCTGCCGCCCTGCTCAGCAGCCTGAAAAGCGGCGTATCCAACGCATTCACGCTGTTTGCCCCGCGCCGCATGGGCAAAACGCAATTCCTTACCAACGATATTGCCCCGGCCGCCGAGAAAAACGGCTTTAATGTGTTTTACTTCTCTTTCATGGACAACAAAGACAGCGCCAGCACCGCGCAGTTTTTCCATGAAGCCCTACACCGTTTTGCCTTGGAAACCCGCACCGGCAACGGCGTGAAAACCTTTTTCGGCAGCCTAACCAAGATAGACGTGTTGGGCGTGGGCCTGGAGCGCGAAACGCCGCCGTGCGACCTGCCGGGCATCAGCGAAATCATCGCCTATATCGCCGCCGACAGCCGCCCCACCTTGCTGCTGCTAGACGAAGCGCAAGAATTGGCGCGGCTGCCGAATACCGAAGGCATGATACGCAGCTTGCGAACCGGCCTGGATATCAACCAAAGCCGCGTGAAAACCCTGTTTACCGGCAGCAGCACCAATGGCCTGCGCGCCATGTTCAACGACATCAAGGCACCCTTCTTCCATTTTTCCCATGCGCTGGATTTCCCCGCCTTGGGGCAGGATTTCATCGATTTTTTGGCCGGCGTTTATTACGACCGAACCGGGCAGCAGCTGGATGCGGAGAAGTTTTACGCCATTTTCGAGCAGTTCAACAAAAGCCCGATGTATATCCGCGCCGTGATTCAAGACATGATCATCAACCCCGCGCTCAGCCTGGAAGCCGCCGCGCAAGTGCGGCTCGGGCAGATGCAGGAAAACAGCAATATTCCGATGCAGTGGAAAGAATTAAGCACAATTGAGCGGCTGCTGCTGCAATCGATAGCGCAGGGGGAAGTGAGCCCGTATGGCGCGGAATTCAGAAAGCAGGCCGCCCGGATATTGGGCGTGGAAAGCGTGAAAGTGAGTACCGTGCAAAGTGCCATCAGAAAGCTGCAACGCAAAGACATGATCAGCAAATTCGGCAGCCGCGCGTTTCAAATCAACAACCCTTTGCTGCAAATGTGGCTGAGTGAGAATGCGGAATAAGTGCCAGTGCACGTTTGCGGTGTTGCAGCGGAGAGCACAAACCTGCGGTCGGGCAGCATTCTCCTAATGTGGGGGGATAGTTTTCAGGTAGCCTTCAAGCAGCGGGATAGATGTTTACAATATCTTGTTTTTTGTTACAATCCGATCAGCGGCAATACCCTTATTCCCCTTTCCAAACAGGAGCGGCAAGATGAAGCAAACCATGATGAAGACGGCAGCGGGCGTAATGGCGGCGCTGCTGTTGGGCAGTGCGGGCTTGGCTTGGGCACAACCCACACCAGCGCAAATTCAGCAACAACAGTTTCAACAGCAACAGCAAATGATGGATGCGATTCGATCAGACAATATAAGAAATTGTGGAGACGAACATGGACATGGTTGCCGTCAGCAAAACTCCGGCCCCACCGCCGCCGAAATACGCGCCTGGGAGCAGCGCGAGGCGGAAGTGCAAGCCGAAATTGCGGAACTGCGCCGCACGCCGTTTTACATGGCGATTGCCTATGATTTCGACACCCGCCAATCCATGTGGAGCGGCGGCTATATTTCCGAGCACCGAGCCGTGGAAGAAACCCTGAAGCAATGCAGCTCGTCCAATTGTCGGGTTATCAAAACGTTTGCCAACACCTGCGCCGCCGTGGTTGAGCCAGACAGCCGGGCAAAATCGGCGGCAGATATTTTCGTTGCCTTAGATAAGGATGACAGGCAGGCAGCGACCAAAGCCATGCACTCCTGCGAAGCGCAGCACGGCGCGGGCAATTGCAGCTATTGGCAAGTCCGTAAACCCTTGTGTACTGGCTACGATTACAGTATCTACGGCCAGCGTTAAGCCGGTTACAGCCAAAAGGCTACCTGAAAACCGAATATGGTTTTTCAGGTAGCCTTTTATTTGCTGCGGCTTTGGCTTACTTGCCGTTGCCCAGTTTGGGCAACACCGAGCCTTCGCCCAGCGAGAGCAGGCCGCTGTCGGTGTAGATGCCGAGTTTGGCGCGGGTGTCGGTGATGTCGAGGTTGCGCATGGTGAGCTGGCCGATGCGGTCGAGCGGGGTGAAAGCGGCGTTTTCCACTTTTTCCATGCTCAGGCGTTCGGGCGCATAGGTGAGGTTGGGCGATTCGGTGTTCAGAATCGAATAGTCGTTGCCGCGGCGCAATTCGAGCGTTACTTCGCCGGTGATGGCTTTGGCCACCCAGCGTTGGGCGGTTTCGCGCAGCATCAGGGCTTGGCTGTCGAACCAGCGGCCTTGGTACAGCAGGCGGCCGAGGCGCAGGCCGTTGATGCGGTATTGCTCGATGGTGTCTTCGTTGTGGATGCCGGTGAGCAGGCGCTCATAGGCAATGTGCAGCAGCGCCATGCCGGGGGCTTCGTAGATGCCGCGCGATTTGGCTTCGATGATGCGGTTTTCGATTTGGTCGCTCATGCCAAGGCCGTGGCGGCCGCCGATGCGGTTGGCTTCAAGGAAGAGTTCCACTGCGTCGGCAAAAGTTTGGCCGTTTAATGCCACCGGCACGCCTTCTTCAAAGCGCACGCTGACTTCTTCGGGTTTGACTTCGACGCTTTCGTCCCAGAAGGCAACGCCCATGATGGGTTTGACAATTTTGATGCCGCTGTTGAGGAATTCCAAGTCTTTGGCTTCATGCGTCGCGCCGAGCATATTGGAATCGGTGGAATAGGCTTTTTCCACCGACATTTTGTATTGGAAGCCGTTGGCGATGAGGAATTGGCTCATTTCGTGGCGGCCGCCGAGTTCGTCGATAAATTGTTGGTCGAGCCAGGGCTTGTAGATTTTCAGAGCGGGATTGGTGAGCAGGCCGTAGCGGTAGAAGCGTTCGATGTCGTTGCCTTTGTAGGTGCTGCCGTCGCCCCAGATGTTCACGTTGTCTTCTTTCATGGCGGAAACGAGCATGGTGCCGGTAACGGCGCGGCCGAGCGGCGTGGTGTTGAAATAGGGCACGCCGCCGGTGGAAACGTGGAACGCGCCGCATTGGATGGCGGCGATGCCTTCGTGTGCCAACTGCGCGCGGCAGTCGATTAGGCGGGCGTTTTGCGCGCCGTATTCCATGGCTTTTTGGGGAATGGCGTTGTAGTCGTCTTCGTCGGGCTGGCCGAGGTTGGCGGTGTAGGCGTAGGGCTGCGCGCCTTTGAGTTTCATCCACAGGAGGGCGGCGGAGGTGTCGAGCCCGCCGGAAAAGGCGATGCCGACTTTTTTGCCGACAGGTAGGGTTTGCAGAATGGTGGTGTTGGTGTGGTTCATGATGCTCCTTTGTTTGGCAAGATGGTTGAAGGCTGGGATTGTGTGCCAGCCGGCACAGATTGTCTAGCTTCACGATAAGGCTACCTGAAAATGCCCGGTTTACGCATGTGGCGCTTTCAGGTAGCCTGTGCACCTTTGGTGAAATCAAGGAGCGGGCAGTGGGGAATCGGCAAACTTTGCCGCAGCAAACGATGATTTGGTATGTGCTGTATGCAGGCATTTCCTGCGGCCTGCTCTACGGCACGCTAACCGTGTTGTGGAAAGGCGGCTGGCAGTCGCCGCAGGCCATGCTGCTGCGCCTGACGGGCTTCGATGGGCTGAGTATCGTGCTGACATCGGCCATCCACTGCCTGTGGCTGCTCGCGCTGCCCGCCCTGCTCACGATCTGGCTGGCCGGCCGCTTGGCTTGGCAAAATAATCTGCCAGGGCGGGCAATGGCAACTTTGGCCTGGACGGGGCTGACGGCAGTTTTGTATGCTCTGCCGCAGCTGGCGGGCGTGGATGTTGTGCCGGAGCTTAACCGGCTGATTGCCTACTCTTTGGAGAGCATGCTGCCGGTGCCCAACGGCATGTTCAGCCGGCTGATGGCCACGCCGCCGTGGTATGTGCTGCCCGCACTATTTGCCTGCGGCGGCTGGTTCTCGGCCATGATGGTGCTGCCCTACGAACCAGACGAAACTTGGGGCGACCGCACGGGCGAACACGGCGAGCAGTGGTGAAGTAAGCCGAGGCTACCTGAAATTTCACAAACTACTAGAAATTCAACCTGCGCCTATGACCAAAAATATTACGCGCGCCAAGTTTCCGAAAGAAGTTTATTGCCTCCCACAATAGAGCAAGCAGCGAAGGCTATGGTGGAAGTTAAGTTAATTCGCCATATATCCCGTATCTTGTATAATCGCACCCTATTCCAACTTTATTTCATGAGGATAATACCGTGAACCGTTCCTACCCCCACCCGCTGATTGCGCGGGAAGGCTGGCCGTTTATTTTGAGCGGGCTGCTGCTGAGCATGCTGGTGAGCATCTGCTGCGGCTGGTGGTCGCTGCCGTTTTGGGTGTTTACCGTGTTTGTGGTGCAATTTTTCCGCGATCCGGCGCGCGGTATTCCGGCCGACCCAGAAGCCGTGCTCTGCCCGGCCGACGGGCGCATTGTGGTGGTAGAACGCGCTGAAGACCCGTTCCGCAAGGTACCTGCGCTGAAAATCAGCGTGTTTATGAACGTGTTCAACGTGCATTCGCAACGCGCGCCGGTTGACGGCACGGTTACGCGGGTGGACTACTTCCCCGGCCAATTCGTAAACGCCGCGCTGGATAAGGCCTGTACGGAAAACGAACGCAATGCGGTGTTCGCCACCACGAAAAGCGGGCGCGAGCTGACCTTTGTTCAGGTGGCCGGTTTGGTGGCGCGGCGTATTTTGTGCTACGTGCAGCCGGGCGAGAAAATCACGCGCGGCCAACGCTACGGTTTTGTTCGCTTCGGCTCGCGGGTGGATGTGTATCTGCCCACCGATGCCGTGCCGCTGGTGGCCATCGGTGAGAAAGTGCGCGCCAGCGAAACCATTTTGGCACGCCTGCCGCTGGAAGCCGACGGCGAACAAACCGCCATCGAAGAAGCTGCGGCCTTGGTGCAGGCGGCGGCGGAAGAGGTGCTGCCGGAGTAAGTTTTTGGGGCTTGGCCTGTTTGGGCAAACTGTCGGCGTTTAATCTGCCAGTTTCACCACACCGTTCATCACGCCGGCATGCCCGGAGAAGGAACAGAAGAATTTGTAGTTAGTGCCGGCGGCCAGTTTGGCCACGGGGAAGGTAACAGAGGCTTCTTCGCCGCCGTCGATGATTTTAGTGTGGGCAATCACGCGCCTACTGCACCGCTTTATCCGGCGGCATAAAATTCCTCTAAATCGAAAAATAATCCGGCTTCAGGTAGCCTGAAAGCCGGATATGGTATGGGCGGTTTTAGCCGGCCTGCGGCGCAATATGCTCTTTTCCCACGGCACCGCTGTTTTGATACAGGGTAAACAGGGAAACGCCTTCGTTGCGGACGCGGTCGCCGCCGGGCAGGTCGGTGAACTCAAGGATGGCAGCGGCTTCCACCACGCTCCCGCCGAGCTTGTGGATGAGTTTAATGCCGGCGTGCATAGTGCCGCCGGTGGCCACTAGATCGTCCACCAGCAAAACGCGGGCGTTGTCTTTAATGGCGTCGGTGTGGATTTCCACAGTGGCTTCGCCGTATTCGAGCGCGTAGCTTTCAGAAACGGTGGTAAAGGGCAGCTTGCCTTTTTTGCGGATGGGCACAAAGCCCACGTTGAGCTGGTAGGCCAGCGCGGCGCCAATGATGAAGCCGCGCGCGTCCAGCCCTGCCACCACGTCGATATCTTGCGTCATGTAGCGGTAGGTGAGCAAATCCACCAGCAGGCGGAAATATTCCGGGCTTTGCAGCACGGGGGTGATGTCGTGGAACAGCACGCCTTTCTGCGGCCAGTTTGGGATTTTGCGGATTTTCTGCGCCAGCATTTCAACAGTCATCACTTCGGGGTGGAACAGCATAGCGGGTATCTTTCAGGTAGCCTTTGGAAAGCGCGAATCTTACCACTTCCCCAAACAAAATTGCACCTGCATCAAACTCCCTGCGCCAACAAGGCCCCACTCGCCGGATTTTTGGTTACAATCAAACTTCATACTGCACAAAAGGGAAACCATGGAGACCGGCTATTCAGACACGCATGTAACCAACCTGCAAGAATGTTTGGCCTGGCTGAAAGGCTATGCCGCACAGCAAAACGAGGCCGACCGCGCACTCTTGCAGCAAGCGTTCGCACTGGCCGAGGTGCACTACCCCGCCAACGCACAAACCTACGCCGGCGAGCCGCTGCTGCCGCACGCCGTGGGTGCAGCGCAGATGGTGGCACAGCTCGATTTGCTGCCCGAAGCCGTGGCTGCCACCATATTGTCGGGCATGTCTAAGCAGGGCGGGGATTGGCAGCTTCAGGTAGCCGGGCAGTGCGGCCAAACCGTATGCAGCCTGATGCAGGGCATCGACCAAGTGCAGAAGCTCACACACTTCGCCCGCGTGGATGGCCTGGCCACGCCAGAAGAACGCGCCGCGCAGGCCGAGACCATGCGCAAAATGCTGCTGGCCATGGTGTCCGACATCCGCGTGGTGCTAATTAAGCTCGCCTTGCGCACCCGAACCATGCAATACCTCGGCAGCTGCCCCGACAGCCCAGAAAAACGCAGCATCGCCAAAGAAACGCTGGATATTTTCGCCCCGCTGGCCAACCGCTTAGGCGTGTGGCAGCTCAAATGGCAGCTCGAAGACCTCGGCTTCCGACACCAAAACCCCGAAGAATATCACCGCATCGCCCACCTGCTCGACGAAAAACGCCCCGAGCGGCAGCACTATATCGACCACTTCCTCGGCATCCTCAAAGCCGAGCTGGCCAAATACGGCATCCGCGATTATGACGTGGCCGGCCGCCCCAAACACATCTACTCCATCTACCGCAAGATGGTGAAGAAAAAGCTTGATTTTGAAGGACTCTACGACATCCGCGCCGTGCGCGTGCTGGTGAACAGTGTGCCCGAGTGCTACACCGTGCTGGGCATCGTGCATAGCCTGTGGCAGCCCATCCCCGGCGAATTCGACGACTACATCGCCAACCCCAAAGGCAACGGCTACAAAAGCCTGCACACTGTGATTGTCGGCCCCGAAGACAAAGGCATCGAGGTGCAAATCCGCACCAAAGAAATGCACCAATTCAACGAATTCGGTGTGGCCGCCCACTGGCGTTATAAAGAAGGCGGCAAAGGCGATTCCGCGTATGAGCAGAAAATCGCCTGGCTGCGCCAGCTCTTGGATTGGCGCGAAAACATGGCCGAAAGCGGCAAAGCCGACCTAGCCGCCGCCTTCCAAACCGAGCTCTTCAACGACACCATTTATGTGCTCACCCCGCACGGCAAAGTGCTCTCGCTGCCCGTGGGCGCCACCCCCATCGACTTCGCCTATGCCCTGCACAGCAGCCTGGGAGACCGCTGCCGCGGCGCCAAGGTAGACGGCCAAATCGTGCCGCTCTCCACCCCGCTTGAGAACGGCCAGCGCGTGGAAATCATCGCTGCCAAAGAGGGTGAGCCGTCCGTAAACTGGCTGTATGAAGGCTGGGTGAAAAGCAACAAAGCCGCTGCCAAAATCCGCGCCCACATCCGCCGCCAAAACGCTGAAAGCGTGCGCGAACAAGGCCGGCTGCAGCTGGAAAAAACCCTGCTCAAAGTCCAACCCAAGCCCAATATGCAGGCTTTGGCCGAAAAACTCGGCTTCAAAAAACCGGACGAACTCTACACCGCCGTGGCACACGGCGAAATCATGCCCCGCGCCGTGCAGAAAGCCTGCGGCCTGCTAGCCGAGCCGCCTGCCGCGCCCGTGAGCACCGAGAGCATCGTCAAACAGTCGCGCATCAAAGAAACCGGCGGCAAAGGCGGCATCTTGGTGGACGGCGAATCCGGCCTGCTCACTACTTTGGCCAAATGCTGCAAACCCGCCCCGCCCGATGAAATCGCCGGCTTCGTAACGCGCGGGCGCGGCATTTCCATCCACCGCATCGGCTGCGCCTCTTTCCAGAAACTCGCCGCCGACGCGGCTGAAAAAGTTGTGCCGGCCTGCTGGGCCGGCGTGCCTGCCGGGCAAGTGTTTGCTGTGGATATCGAAGTATCCGCCCAAGACCGCAACGGCCTGTTGCGCGATATTTCCGAAGCACTGGCGCGGCATAAACTCAACGTGACCGCCGTGCAAACCCAATCGCGCAACCTGCAAGCCAGCCTGCGCTTCACACTGGAAGTACATCAGGTGGACGACCTGCCGCACGTGCTCGCCAGCCTCGCCAACGTGAAAGGCGTAACCGGCGTGAGCAGGCTGTAGGCACATGGTTTGACCGAATAAGGCTACCTGAAAGCTCAACCAAATATTTTCAGGTAGCCTTCCCATTCTCATCCCAAGGCTACAATTGCCCACCCCATCCAAGGAATCCCACCATGCCGCAATCTCCGCAGCTTTTGGCGCAAGAGCTGGCCGAGCACAAACGGCAAATCGTTGCCGACTACCGCCGCCACCGCAGCCCGCAGCGTTTTTTTGCTGCCTACAGCGCCCTGCTCTCACACACCGTTACTGCGCTGTGGCGGCAGATGCAGCCGGCAGGGGAGCTGGCGCTGCTGGCGCTGGGCGGCTTCGGGCGCGGCGAGATGTATCCGCATTCCGATGTGGATTTGGGCATTGTGGCGGCCGATTCCCTGAATGAAACGCAGCAGCAGCAAATTGAAACTTGGCTGCAAACCCTGTGGGACATGGGGCTGAACCCCTCGCTGAAAACCGGCAGCGTGGCCGAGCTGTGCGCCGGGGCGGCGGAAGACTTAACCGGCGACACCTCGCTCCTCGAAGCCCGCCTGCTCCACGGCAGCCAAGACTTATTTGCCCGCCTGCACCGCGATTTGGACGTGCAGCGCGACCTGACGGCCTTTGCCGAAGGCAAACTGCTGGAATTGCAGCAGCGGCACCTGAAAGCGCAAGCAGGCAGCAGCCTGGAGCCAAACCTGAAAACCTGCCCCGGCGGCCTGCGCGATATCCACACCATGCTCTGGCTGGCGCGGGTGCAGGGCATTTCGCCGCAACTGCACCGCCTCGCCCGCCAAGGCATCCTCACCCACACCGAAGCGGCCATGCTGCGCCGCAGCCACCGCAGCCTGGCACGCATCCGCATCGAGCTGCACCTGGCCGCCGGCAAGCCTCAGGAGCAGCTGCGTTTCGACTTGCAGCCGCAGGTGGCCTACGCGCTGGGCTACACCGATGAAAGCAAACAAGTGCGCAGCGAGCGGCTGATGCACACGCTCTACCGCGCGGTGAAAACCGTGAAACAGCTGGGCGGCATCCTGCTGCCGATGCTGCGCGGGCGTATTTCCTCGCCGCTACCGCGCGTGGCGCTGGATTTAGACGAACACTATTTCCAAGTAAACAACCTCATCGCCGTGCGCGATAAAACCCTGTTCCGCCGAGAGCCGCAGCATATTTTCAAGGTGCTGGAACTGTGGCAGCAATACAGCAACCTCGCCGGCCTCGCCCCCGAAACCCTGCGCGCCTGGTGGCAGGCCGTGCAGAAAACCGACGCCCGTTTTTATGCCGATCCGGCCAACCGCCGCCGCTTCGTGGGCTTCTTCCGCCACGGCGGCGGGCTCACCCACCTGCTGCGCTTCCTCAACCTCTACGGCGCGCTTTCGCATTACCTGCCTGAGTGGGGCAAAATCGTCGGCTTGTTGCAGCACGACCTGTTCCACGTTTACCCCGTGGACGACCACATCCTGATGGTGGTGCGCAATATGCGCCGGCTGGCTCTGGAAGCGCACAGCCACGAGCTGCCTTTTGCCAGCGCCCTGATGCACGCCTTCGAGCGCAAACCCGTGCTGTATTTGGCCGCCCTGTTTCACGACATCGCCAAGGGGCGCGGCGGCGACCACGCCGAGCTGGGCATGGAAGACGCTCGCCGCTTCGCCACCGACCATTTCCTAAGCCAATATGAAACCGACTTGCTCGTGTGGCTGGTGGGCAACCATCTTTTAATGTCGCTCACCGCGCAGAAAGAAGACATCCAAGACCCGGCCGTGGTGGCCGCCTTCTGCCGCCGCGTGCAAACGCCCGAGCGGCTCACCGCGCTTTATCTGCTTACCGTGGCCGATATGCGCGGCACCAATCCCAAAATCTGGAATGCTTGGAAAGCCAGCCTGCTCGAAACCCTGTTCCGCTCTGCCCTGCAATATTTCGGCGGCCAAACCATCAGCCGCGACATGGCCGTGAGCCGCCGCCAGCAAAAAGCCCGCCAGGCCTTGGCCGAAGCGGGCGTGGGCGAAGCGCAAAGCCGCGAACTGTGGCAGCAGCTCGGGCAGGCTTATTTCGTGCGCCACAGCGCCGACATCATCCTGTGGCACCTGCCCCTGCTCGCTGCCGACGCCACAACGCCTCAAGCCCACATCCGCCCCCTGAGCGCAACCGACGGCCTGCAAGTGATGGTGTTTATGCCCAACCGCGACCGCCTGTTTGCCGGCTTATGCCGCCTGTTCAGCCGCCACCAGCTCGGCATCCTCGCCGCCCACGCCTACGTTACCGACCACCAATACATCCTCGACACCTTCGTGCTGCAACTGCCCGCCAACTGCCTCGCCGACGATATCGAGCGCATCAGCAGCCGCCTGCAGCAAGCATTAAACCAATTCGTGCACCACCCGCCGGGCGCCGCCGAGCCCGCCCCCGCGCCGCGCCGGCTGAGCCGCCGCCTGTGCCACCTGCCTATCGCCCCGCGCATCACCCTCTCCGCCGAAGAAACCGCCGGCGCCTACACCCTGGAAATCATCACCGCCAACCGCGCCTTCTTGCTGGCCGACATCGCCGACGTGTTCGCCCGGCTCAACATCAGCCTCAGCTACGCCGCCATCGCCACCTTTGACGAACGCGCGGAAGACAGCTTCCTCATCCGCCATCCCCAGCTGGCCGACATCGCCTTCCAGCTCAAACTCGAACGGATGCTGCTGGAACGCATCGGCGGCTAAACCGGCGCATGAATAGGCCGGCATAGCCGCGCTGCCATCCGGCACAACCGCCTTTCGCAAGCAATCAAAGAGGCTACCTGAAACTTTCAGGTAGCCTTTCAGCCTCAAACGGCAGGTTTTATTCCTGCCCGTACACGCTGTAATCGTAGCCCACGCAGAAAGCCGTGCCGTTTTTAGTACGGACGGTTGAGTAGAAACATCTGTCTTGGCGGTTTTTGCCATGCATTGTTTCGCAAGCCTGCATTGCTTGATGTGCTGCTACCCGGTCATCTTTATGTATGCCGATGAAGAAATCAGAGTCGGAACGCGGGTGGTTGGTGGCACCCACCACCACGGCGCAGGAGTTGCTCAATGTTTTGATAACCCTGCAATTGGAGGTGCGGCATTGCTTGAGTGCCTCTTCCACCGCCCGCTGCTCGGTACTAAAACCGCCAGCCCACATCATTTGGTTGCTGCCGAAATCGTTAGCGATGGCCATGTAAAACGGCGTGCGGCGCAGTTCCGCGATTTCGGCTTGCACCTCCGCCTCGCGCTGCTCCCAGGCGCGTATTTCGGCGGCGGTGGGGCCGCGGTTGATCGGCTGTTGTGTTGCTCCTCTTCTTGCACGGGCTGCATTATCTGCATCCGTCTGCATACCTGCTCTGGTGTGTGGATCTAAATTCTGTGCCCAAGCCAAGCCCGCGCCGCCCAATAGCACTGCCGCCAACGCGCCCGCTGCCGTGTTCATCATGGTTTGCTTCATCTTGCCGCTCCTGTTTGGAAAGGGGAATAAGGGTATTGCCGATGATCTGATTGTAACAAAAAACAAGATATTGTAAACATCTATCCCGCTGCTTGAAGGCTACCTGAAAACCATAATATGGTTTTCAGGTAGCCTGCACCCGCCTGCCCATGCGCTATAATGCCGCATCTTCAATCGTTCTGCCTGATGTCATGCCGCGCCGCCCGCCTTTCCAGCCCGACAAATCCCTCAGCCGCCCCGAGCGCGTATTGCTGGTGGGCGTGATGCTGGCCGACAGTTTTTCCGGCAGCAACGAGCAGCGCACTCGCGCTTTCCAAAACGTGCTGGATGAAGCCGCCGAGCTGGTGCGTGCCGGCGGCGGGGAGTTGGTGCACGTTTCCACCGCCCGCCGCGACCGCCCCAGCGGCGCCTTGTTTGTGGGCAGCGGCAAGGCCGAGGAGCTGGCGGCCGAAGTGCAGGCGCACAATATCGAATTGGCCGTGTTCAACCACGAGCTCACGCCCACGCAGGAGCGCAACCTTGAAGCCAAGCTGCAATGCCGCGTGCTCGACCGCGTGGGGCTTATTCTCGCCATTTTCGCCCAGCGCGCGCAAAGCCAGGAAGGCCGCCTGCAAGTGGAGCTGGCACAGCTCACCCACCTCTCCGGCCGCCTGGTGCGCGGCTACGGCCACCTGCAAAGCCAAAAGGGCGGCATCGGCCTCAAAGGCCCGGGCGAAACCCAGCTCGAAACCGACCGCCGCCTCATCGCCCAAAAAATCACCGCGCTGAAAAAACGCCTTGCCGACGTGCGCCGAGGGCGCGCCACCCGCCGCAAAGCCCGCCAGCAGGGCAGCCTGCCCACCTTCGCCCTGGTGGGCTACACCAACACCGGCAAATCCAGCCTGTTCAACCGCTTCACCAAAGCCGATGTGCTGGCCAAAGACCAGCTCTTCGCCACGCTCGACACCACCGCCCGCCGCCTGTATCTCGACAGCGAACACAGCATCATCCTCACCGACACCGTTGGCTTCGTGCGCGACCTGCCGCACCGCCTGGTGGCCGCCTTTTCCGCCACGCTGGAGGAAACCGCCCAAGCCGACGTCTTGCTCCATGTGGCCGACGTTTCCCAGCCCGGCTACGAGCAGCGTATGGAAGACGTCAACCGCGTGCTGGCCGAAATCGGCGCCGCCGATGTGCCGCAGCTTTTGCTGTATAACAAAATCGACCTCCTGCCCGCCGAGCAGCAACAGCCCGGCATCCTGCGCAGCAAAAGCGGCCAAATCGCCGCCGTGCGCCTCTCCGTTACCCAAAGCCTGGGCCTGGACGACTTGCGCCAGGCATTGATTGAGTGGGCAGGTACGCATAGCAAGGCATCAGGCGGCAAAGAGGCTACCTGAAACGGCTATAGTCGGAACGCTTTACTTTCTACAGCGTTGGCTAGCCTTCCCCTGCTTGCTAGCTTGGGCTAAGCGTATTGCCCATGCGGTTTCCCTGGAGATTTATTGCTTGAAGAGGCTACCTGAAAGTGAAGCTAAAGATTTCAGGTAGCCTTTTTGATTTGAATTGTCCGGCATTTATACATGGAGGATTCAAAGGTGGAAAGGCTACCTGAAAAACCAAAAGCCGGTCATACAAGCTCGGCCGGTTTAATTGATCAAAACCGTTTTCAGGTAGCCTCTGTCTGCTAAACCAGCTGCTCGCCCCAATGCAGTTTCTGGCGCAGGGTTTTGTAGTATTGGTAGTTGGTGGGGTGCAGCACGCGCAGGGTGTTGCGGTAGCGGCGGATGGTGAGGCGGTTCATGCTGTGCAGGTCGAGGTGGGATTGGCCGTCGAAATGCACGCGGGCGTTGTCGGCTTTGGTGATGAGGATTTCGATTTCGCAGCTGTCGGGCACCACGATGGGGCGGTTGGTCATGGATTGCGGGCAGATGGGCACGAGGGTGAGGGCGCGCAGGGTGGATTGCAGAATCGGCCCGCCGGCGGCCAGGGCGTAGGCGGTGGAACCGGTGGGGGTGGACACAATCAGCCCGTCGGAGCGTTGGGTGTAGACAAACTCTTGGTTGATAAATACTTCAAATTCAATCATCTGCCCCAAGCCGCCACGGTTGATGACTACTTCGTTGAGGGCCAACGCGGTGCAGTCGGATTCGTCGTGGCGCTGCGTGGTGCATTCGAGCATGATGCGCTCTTCGGGCAGGTATTGGCCGGCGAGCATGCGCGAAATGTCGGCAATCATGTTTTGGCGCGGCACTTGGGTGAGGAAGCCTAAATGCCCCAAATGTACGCCCATGATGGGGATGCGGTAGGGTGCGAGCTGGCGGGCTACGGATAAAAAGGTGCCGTCGCCGCCGAGCACCAGCACCAGATCGCAGCAGGTGCCCATGTTTTCTTTGGCCACCCGGCGGCAGCGTTCGGCCAGCGGGTTGGTAAGCAAAACATTGCTGCATTCTTCGTCTAGCAGCACTTCGAGCCCGTTTCCCAGAAAGAAGGCCACCAGCTCGCTCAGGGTTTCGCCCAAGTGCGGGGTGTTAGGGCGGGTAACGATGCCGATACGGTGAAATTGGCTGTGTTTCATGGGTGAAATGGGGAAATTTACGTTAGGCCGAACTCTACCTGATTTTCAGGTAGCCTGAAAGGCGGGAGCGGGGCAGGGCGGGTCAGTGCTGTAGCATTCTTATTTTAGTTCACTATATTTTGTTTTCTAATCATGCGGCTGATAGAATGCCGCAGCGGGTGGCTTTATGTTTCAGGTAGCCTGTGGCCACACAAAAGGCTACCTGAAACATAAAGCCGGAATATTGATTTCTTTTTCAGGTAGCCTCATGCCGCAATCCACTCCGCCGCCGGCACTCGCCTTGCTCGGCCCCACCGCCGCCGGCAAAACCGCGCTCGCGCTTGCCTTGGCCGAAAAGCTGCCACTGGAAATCGTCAGCCTCGATTCCGCGCTGATTTACCGCAGTATGGACATCGGCACTGCCAAGCCCACTCTGGCCGAGCGCGCTGCCGTGCCGCACCACCTCATCGACATCATCAACCCGCCGCAAAGCTACAGCGTGGCCGATTTTTTGAGCGACTGCCTGCGCCTGTGCCACGAAATCCATGCGCGCGGCCGCCTGCCGCTGATTGTGGGCGGCACCATGATGTACTACCACGCCCTCGTTAACGGCCTTAACAGCCTGCCTGCCGCCAATCCTGAAATCCGCCGTCAGCTGCAAGAGCAAAAATGGCAACACGGCCTGCCGTACCTCTACGCCCAACTGCAGCAGGCCGACCCCGCCACCGCCGCCCGCCTCAAGCCCGGCGACAGCCAGCGCATCGAACGCGCATTGGAAGTGTGGCTGCTCACCGGCCGGCCGCTCAGCCAACACTTTGCCGAACAGTCCAGCGCCGCGCCGATGCTCTCCCTGCGCAGTATCGCCCTGATTCCGGCGCAACGCGAATGGCTGCACCGCAATATCGAACAACGCTTCCACGCCATGCTGGAGCAAGGCTTCCTCGAAGAAGTGCGCCGACTGCAAGCGCAATATCCCGAGCTCAATTCCGACTACCCCGCCGTGCGCTGCGTGGGCTACCGCCAAGCCTGGGCGCACCTGCAAGGCGAAACCGACCGCAACACTTTCATCGCCCAAGGCATTGCCGCCACCCGCCAGCTCGCCAAGCGCCAGCTCACCTGGCTGCGCAAACTGCCCGCCGATTTGGTGATCGACCCGTTTTCAGGTAGCCTCCGGCAACACAGCCAAACCATTCATTCTTTTTGCCGACAACACTTCGCATGAGCACTCCCACCCCCGCCTCTTTCCGCCGCCGTTTCGCCGCCCTGTGTTAAGAAGCCTTGCTGTTGGCCGAAACTGCTGTAGCGCTGATTATCCTTGCCGTGTGGTGGGGCTATTTCCGTCTCTGCCGGCACAGCTTGCGCGGGCAAACTCTGCCGATGAAAGTGTGGCGGCTACAGCTGTAAACCCCTGCCGGCAGCCGCCCAAGCCTGCGCCAACTGCGCCTGCACTTCATCTGGGCTACTGTGCTGCTTCTGTCGCTTGCCTCATTCGGCATCCTACGCCAACTCCCCCCCTAGCACCCCAAACCGTGGCTGGTATGGCACTGGCGTGGTGGATATTGCCCATCGGCTTCGCCCTTATCCACCCCTCCCGCCAATTTCTCTACGACTACCTTGCCGGTACGGTTTTAACGGAGAAAGTGGTAGAAAGGAAATAGCATTAGCTGCCGCAGGGGCTGCCTGAAGAATCGAATGGTTTGGGGGTGTGTATTCGGGGCCGTTCAGGATACCTCAGACATGTCTACCGCAAAATGGGTAATTCAATTAGGTAGCATTAGATGGGATTAGCTGAGTAGGGTAAGGAGGAAGAATAAACCAAACCAGCCTGAAAATCTTGTCTGACTTAGGGTTAGCTGGGTACATTGGGTAGCATTAGACATAAAAAAACAGCCCGAAAATTTGGGCGACAATGAGACTTGAATTAGTGATTTAATGCATTGTTTATAAGATATTTTATTTTCATGTTGTGTTGATATACCCCCATTTTGCATAAGTCAAAATCTTTCCCCCTGCCTCGCGCGCGATGCCCGCATTCCGAAGGTGCAAATTCTGCATGTGCAGATTCTGCAGGTTGGGGCATTGCATGGGGTTGGTGTTTCAAACCGGGTTTTCGTGGGGTTGTGATGCAAGCGCGGCTCGGCATGGCGGGTTTAATCGGTTGCATGATGCGGTGCATTGCTTTGGGGAGCAAACTACCGCTGTCTGAAAATCCCTGTCTTGCCCGTTCCGATTTTCAGGAATCCTGTCGCCTTACCCTGCCAAATATCCGAAAACGCGCGCTAGACTATCTAGAATGCGCTAGGATTGCGTTTATATGGTCGGGTAATAGGGGGTAGCATGCAAGGCATAAATCGCATTAAAACGCAAAATAGGGGCATTTCTGCGCTTACTGGTTTTTTAGTATGCGCTGCCGCTGCTTTTCTGTTTCCGGGAGGCAGGGGGGTGTCGGCCTGTTTGGCAGGCGGCAACGGCAAGATTACGGCAAGGTTTGAAACGGGGGCGCGCCCTTTTTATATCGTTCCGATAATTCAGGCGTGGTAGTTTCACACGGTCATGCGAAAACGCACGTCGAAGGGTTGCGCTGTGCTGTTGGTGGCCTGCAAGGGCTTGATGCGTAGGGAAGCTCCAAACTTGGGGGCTGGTGTCGGGCGGCAGGGAAGGAAGCGGGCAGGGCCTGGGGCAGGGGGTGCGGCCTGCTCTGCTTCAGGTAGCCCGGCGCGACTGCTCCCGTTCGGGCGGCCTGCAAGTGTCGGCAGGGGTAGGGCCCATGCAGGGCAGATAGTCTGCAAGGGATGGCCGCCGTGTGTTTTTCAGCTCCCAAGTTTTCAGGTAGCTCGAAATTTTCCGCCGTGTGCCGCCCGTGTGTTTCTGCCTATATTTTGTGCAAGAGGGTGAAAGAAAAAATGGGGGTATATATGGCTTATATATAGGACTTCAGAAATTGAAGTAATGGCGGCTTAATTACTTCAGTTTTTGAAGTACAAGAATTAATTTTGTTTGAATGAATCTGTTACTGTATAACACACAAGCCGCCCCTGTTTTTCGGGGGTGGTAATCGGGAATTTTGCCGCCGCTCCGGTTGCTGAAAACTTGTCAAAACCTGTCATTGCGGCACGGGCAAACCTGATAAAACCTGATATTGAAGCTCGGAAATAAATCCGGCTCTCGGATTTCAATCCGAACTACCGGGGAATGTAAAACACCAGCGCGGCGGCTGGTGTCGGGTTTTCAGGTAGCCTTATCTGTAAATAGCTAATTAGACATCATGCGTCTAATAGTGGCTAATACAGGTTTCTGGCAGCTGGGAAAATCGAACTAGTGCAAAAATTGTACTAGTTCAAACCAGATGCAAAACCGCCCATGCGGGCGGCTTGTTCTCTCTCAATGCTGCTTTAACGACGGGATGGGGTTTAGCTCGTAATGCCTGCGCTTCCAGTCGTCGGGGGCGCGGCTGGTTTCGCCTATATCCAGCTTACCGCCGCAATCGTCGATGGCTAGGAAAGTCAGGGCGTATAAGGTGCATTGGTTCTTGCCGCCCTGTCTTGATACGGCTATCAGCCCGCTTTCCAGCAGCTCACGCTTGGCTTTGTGCAGGGTCTTTGCGCTCCATACGCAATATGCCCCGCTCAAGTTCCATTGCAACAACGGCGCTGGTGTAGAACGCGCCGCTATCGGTGGCGGCCAGCCA
Organism: Eikenella sp. NML03-A-027; assembly: GCF_001648395.1. Lineage (NCBI taxonomy): Bacteria > Pseudomonadati > Pseudomonadota > Betaproteobacteria > Neisseriales > Neisseriaceae > Eikenella > Eikenella sp. NML03-A-027. Next base: position 269,088 of record NZ_LXSM01000017.1, read on the forward strand.
AGCGGTAAAACCCTTGTTTGCCGTACCGTGTCGGATTTTCCGCATTTCGCTAATGGCATTGGTATCCAGTAGATACACGGCTACTCCTCCGTAAAATTCACTGGTTGGCGTTGCGCTTTGCTGCGCGGGGGAATTTCCAGCTCTATATCGGCGGCGGTATCGGGATAATTAAGGCTTTGCAGTGCCTCTAGTGCGCTCCGACGGCCTCCGGTTAGTTTCTGATAGTCGGCATAGCTCAACAGCACATGTGCCGGCCTGCCCCTGTTGGTAATCACAACAGGGTTTTTTTCTGCTTCTTGCTGGGCACGGTAGGTGTGCTGATTAAACTCCCGGCTGGTCATAATGGCAGGCATGATATTTCCCTCCTGTAGCTTTTCTTGCCGTGATGTTACTACTATGTGCTATTGGTCGCAATATGTCGTTATACGGCATTAGGCTGGATTAAGGATAATGCGAAGCAAAATAAAACACCAGCCCCGCCCGCCGGTGTTTGGTTTTTCAGGTAGTCCAATCTGTTGCAATCAAGGCTTGGACTTGGCGGTATCG